>JBKJQC010000328.1:0-9635 GCA_046593995.1 Polyangiales bacterium | reverse complement strand
CACGATCGGGAAGAAGAGGGTGAACACGCTCCCCTGCTCGGGGGACGACGCGACGTCGATCGTACCGTCGTGCAGCTCGACGAGCGCGCGGGTCATCGACAGCCCGAGCCCGAGGCCGCCGTGCCGCCGAGAGCGAATCGGCTGGCGGAACGCGTCGAAGATCTGCGCCAGCTCGCGCTCGGGAATGCCGCGCCCCTGGTCCTCGACGTCGATGCGTACGCCCTCTTTCCAGCCGTCCTCGTCCTCACGTCCGCCGCGCGAGATGCGGACGCGGACCACGCCGCGGTCGCAGAACTTCACCGCGTTCGCGACGAGGTTGATCACGGCCTGGGTGATGCGCGGACCATCGACCCACAGCGGCGGCAGCCCGGTCTGCAGCTCGCCGCGCACCTCGACCTGCTCCCCCTTCTCGATCGCGAGCTCGCGGCCGCGCCGCACGGCCGTCGCGAGGATTTCGGCCGGCGCGATCCAGTCGCGCGCGAGCTCCAGACGCCCGGCCTCGATCTTCGCGGCGTCGAGGATGTTCTCGATCAGCTCGAGGAGCTCTCTCCCGCGCCGATCGATGATCGTGAGCGACTCGCTCTGGGAGGGCTGGAGATCGTGCTTCCGCAGCAGCTCGACGAACCCGAGGATGCCGTTCAGCGGGCTGCGGAGATCATGGGACATGCTCGCGAGGAACAGGTCGCGCATGCGCTGCGCGCTCTCCCGCGCCTCGATCATCCGCTCGCGCCCCTGGGCGAACTCGCGGAAGCGCTCGGCGACCTCCTCGACGCCGAAGCCGAGCTCCGCGACCTCGTCGAAGCGCGCCGGTCCGGCCACGCGCGTCGCACCGCGGAGGACGTCGCGCGTGCCGAGCAGGCGGATCTCGCGCGTCGCGCTCGTGAGATCGTGCGAGACGGCGCGGCCGATGAAGCGACCGACCAAGGCGGCGAGCGCGATCGCGACCCCGGCTGCGACCGCATACGCGCCGAGGCCCGCCTCTCCGCTCGTCGGTTGGAAGCGGACGAACGCGTAGCCGTCCTCCAGGCGCACGCGCAGCGTGCGCACGCCCCCCTCGCCGACCGCGGGCGCGTCCTCGTACTCGCCGATGTCCAGTGGGAGGATCGCGACCTGGTAGCCGAGCTCCTCGGCGGCGCGGATCGCGGCCTCGCGTCCGGCCGATCCCGAAGCGCTCTCCGGCTCGAGCACGCCGCGCGCGAGCCCGTATGCGTCGTCGCGGCGATAGCGCGCTTCGAACGCGCGGACGTGCGCGTTCACCAGGAGCAAGGCGCCGAACGCGACGATGGCGACGGCGAGGGCGACGGCGTTCGCGAGCCGCGCGCGGACGCGACCCTTGGTGCGGAGGCGGAGAAAGCGTCGGACTCCGGACGTGTCGTCGTCGCGCTCGCGCATCGCCTCCTCGACGACGCGCCAGGGAACCGCCTCCATCGTCTCCGAGACGAGCGCGCGCGTACCGACGTAGAGCGGCATCGAGACGGCCGTGATCACCGTCGCGGTGAGCAGCACGAGCGAGACCTGCGTGTCGCTGTCGAGGAGCGCAGGGCGCAGCGCGGGGAAGAGCGTCAGCGCGTAGACGGCGATGGCCTGCAGGATCACCTGCGCCGTCCACAAGAGCGGGAGCGCGTTGAGTCTGCGCACGAGGTCGACGTCGACGCCAGGCACGTCGCCGTCGCCGAGCTCGAGAGCGCGCAGCGCGGGGCCGAAGCGCCGCGTGCGCAGCGTCGAAGTGATCGCCGCCTGCGCGAGGATTGCGGGGTAGGTCCACGCGCTCTCGACCAACGCCGCGTTCGCGACCCCAGGCTCGAGCAGCAAGACCCCGGGCGCGAGCAGCGCGAGCACGACGAACGTCGATGCGAACGCGATGATCGCTGCGACCTGCAGCCGCATGTGGAGGCGCGTGGTGCTCACGGCGACGCCTCCGGACCCGTCGCGGAAGAGCGCGGGCGCTTCGGATCGACCCCGCGCACCGGCAGCCGCAGCACGAAGGTCGAGCCGATGCCGAGCTCCGTCTCGAGGCGCACCGTGCCGCCGTGCATGACCGCGAGGCGACGCGCGATCGCGAGACCGAGACCGGTGCCCCTTCGACGCGCGCGTCGATCGCCGCCTTGTCGGTACTCGTCGAAGATCGCCTCGCGCTCATCCTTCGGGATGCCTGGACCGGTGTCGCGCACGCGCACGGTCGCGTAGTGCGCGTCGCTCGCGAGCTGCACCACGACCTCGCCGCGCGGGGTGAACTTGATCGCGTTCCCCACCAGGTTGCCGAGGATCTGTCGGACGCGGCGCGGATCGGCGTAGGCGACGCACTCCGCCGCGATGCGCTCGATTCGGAGCTCGACGGGCTTGTCGCCACGGATGCCCGCCGCCTCGCGCAAGACCTCCTCCGCGACCTTCCCGAGATCGACCGTCTTGCGCGCGAGCCGCAGCTGGCCCGACGCGATCGCCGAGAGCTCGAGGATGTCGTTGATGAGACCGAGCAGGTGGAGGCCCGACTGCTTGATGATCGCGACCTCCTCGCGCGCTTCGCCGACGAGCGGCCCGTCGACCTCCGAGATGAGGACATCGGCGAACCCGAGGATCGCGTTGAGCGGCGAACGGAGCTCGTGGCTCACCGTCGCGAGGAACGTGGTGCGCTCCCGATCGATCTCGTCGATGTTCGCGAGCGCGTCGGCGTAGGTCTTCTCGGCCTCGGCGAAGCGGACGACGAGCGCGTCGAACGCGACTGCGAGCTCACCGACCTCGTCGAGCGCGGGGACCGGGACCACGTCGTTCGCGCGGTCGGTCGTCTCGCGACCGCGGCCGGCGATCTCGTGGATGCGACGTGCGAGATCCTCGACGTCGAGACGCACGTCGCGCGCGGCCGCGAACGCCACCGCCGTGGCGACGCCGGTGAGGAGCGCGGCCAGCGTGAGGAGCGCGGTGACGAGCTCACGGCTACCTTCGGGGAGATCGGGGACCTCGACCGCCGCGATCACCGTCGCGCGACGCTTCGGATCGACCGTCTCGACCGCGTGCGCAGAGAAGCGATACGACCCACGCGACGTCACGAGCTCCCCGGCGCGATCGCGGAGCGCGGTCTCGATCGGTAGCTCGAGAGGGACCGACGAAGCCTGCGCCTCCTCGAGGACGGCGCCCTTGGTCCCGACGACCCACAGCGACGTGCTGGCCCGACGCGACGCACGGTCGACGAGATCGTGTCGATGCTCGACCGGCACGCCGCCGAGACGCGCGGCGACGGTCGTCGCGATCAGCTCCGCGCGGGCCGCGGCGCTCGCTTCGCTCTGTCGTGCGAGCTGGCGCAGGCCGACGATGCCGAAGAGCACGGCCAGCGCAGCGCCGAACGCGATGACCGCGATCGGCGCCGGCGGAACCAGCGGCCAGGTCTTGCGACGCGCGTGTCTCGACGTGGGGACGAGGCCGAACGCGTCCAGCGAAGGCGGACGCCCGCTCGGACTCTCGGTGCGGGGCGGGGAGTCCGAAGGCGTCAGGGGATCAGTGGTTCAGGTGGTCGATGACGCCCTGGCGCACCGCGGGATGGCCGAAGCTCGTCGACACCTCGAGGAGCACGTCGACGACGGCAGGGTCGACCGACTGCAGCTTGTTCGGCATGAAGGTCTCCTTCTGGATCTGGAAGGCATTCCCCATCATCGCGCCGGTCTCCGAGTCCGACTTCGCGTCGGCCGCGTCGGTCCTGGCGTCGGTGTTGGTGTCGGCGGTGGCCGAGTCGGTGGCCGTCGAGTCCGCGATGGCCGAGTCGGCGGCGTCGGCGGCGGGCTTCGTGTCGGGCGCGGGGCCCGCGTCTCCGGGGGCGGCCGGACAGACGTCCGCGCAGTTCGACTGGTTGCAGGCGGCGACCGTCTGCAGCTTGCCCACGATCGGATCGCTCAGGCTCATGACGCCGAACCCGAACGCGCATCCGATGACGCACGCCTGGTCCGTGAACTTGCCGGCGCAGTCGACGAGCACGCAGAGGAGGACGCCGCGGCAGCGCGCATCCTTGTCGCACTCCTGGAGCTGCGCCTTGCACTTGTCGGTCGTGCAGTCGTAACACCCCTGCGCCGTCTTCCCGCCCTCGAACACGACGTCCGGAATCGTCGCGTCGAAGAGGCTGCCGGGGACGTCGTACTGCATCTCGCTGTCGACCGGCGCCGTGCCCGTATCGACCGGCCTGGTGTCCGGCGAGGTGCTGTCGACGATCACGACGCCGGTCTCGGCCGGTGCTTCCTCGGTCTTGCTGCCGCAGCCGACGGTCGTCGTGCCGAGCGCCCCGAGCATGAAGCCCGCGCCGACGAAGATGGTCACGAGGGCAGGCAATCGTGCAGTCAGACGAGCGGACATGAGACCTCCGGAGAGTCGCGAAAGAGCAAGCGCGTTCGAGCGCCACTCTACCTACTGCGCTCGGGACGGCAATGCCGGTCGCAGCCCTGTCGCGCCAGCGTGGATCCTTCCCACCGTGCTAGATCCGAGGGCCCATGTCCCTCGCTCGGCGCGCCGTTCTTCCGTTTGCTGCACTGGTCCTCGCCGCGTGCTCCTCGAAGGACGGTGGCGACTCCCCCCAGCCCCCCCCGGCGGGCTTCGCGGCGCGCTTCGAGCTCCCGAAATCCGGGCGTCCGGCGTTCCTCCAGGTGCCGTTCCCGAGCGACCTCAACGTCGGGGCCGACGGCACGATCCAGATCGACGCGGCCGGCTTCGAGCGGATCGCCCCCAAGGAGAAGGGCGCGAGGTACATCGCGGAGTCGCTCGCGAGGACGCGCGGGTTCGGCGTCTACGGCGGGGCCATCTTCGAGCTCACGGGCGACGCCCCCGATCTCGCGAAGCTCCCGACCGGGAAGCCCACCGACTGCCAGGGAAAGGACGCGCCGATCGTGTTCGTCGACCTCGACGCCGGGGTCACGCTCCCGTGTCAGGCCGCATGGAACGACGATCGGAAGTACAACGACCTCGAGACGATCCCGACGTTGGTCGTGCGGACAGCGCGCGGCGTGGTCGTCCCGGAGAAGCACCGGGTCGCGGTCCTCCTCACGAGCGGCATCACGACCGCGAAGGGGGCGGCGCTCACGGCGAGCGCCGAGCTCGCGGCGCTCCGCGACGGCCAGCGCGCGGATGCGGCGGCGAAGACGTATGGGGATGCGATCGACGCCGCGGTGAGCAAGGCCGGCATCGACAAGTCACGCGTGGTCTCGGCCGCCGTGTACACGACCGGTCCGGTCACCGAGGAGCTCCGCCAGGCCCGCGAGCTCGCGCGCGCGACGCCGCTGCCGACGCTGCGGTGGGGCAAGGACGACGTCGCGCCGGTGGCTCCCGCGAAGTTCACGTCGACGACGCCGCTCCCCGACGGATGGACGGCCACGCTCGATGCCTACATGGGCACGCCGAACAAGCTCCCGAACGGCGACGACGACCCCGACGCGTCGGCCGCGACCAACCCGGGCATCGCGCACGACTCGCTGAGCGCGCTCGGCGTCGCGGTGTTCGACGCGCCGAACTTCCTCGTCGAGGCCTCGGGCGGATACGGCGTCCCCGAGCACGGCACGTTCTTCCACGATGCGAGCGGCAAGGTCGCGATCGACGCCGCGAAGCCGACGTCGAAGATCTGGGTCTCGTTCTTCGTCCCGAAGGGCACGATGCCCGCCAACGGTTGGCCGGTCGTCGTCTACCAGCACGGCCTCGCCGGGCAGCGCGGCGACGCGACCGCGATCGCGAACAGCCTCGCGCGGAGGGGCTTCGCGGTGGCGGCGATCGAGCCTGTCCTGCAGGGCACGCGCGGCCTCGACGCGAACGCGCGCGG
Source organism: Polyangiales bacterium (assembly GCA_046593995.1). Classification (GTDB taxonomy): domain Bacteria; phylum Myxococcota_A; class Polyangia; order Polyangiales; family JADJMO01; genus JALHOE01. The sequence continues at coordinate 3,850 of JBKJQC010000328.1, read as the reverse complement.
CGACGACTCGCATGATTACAAGCGCAAGACGTCGACCTACGAGGGCCCCGACGGGTTCATCGATCGCAACGGCGAAGGCTCGAACTACCCGCCGACGGATCTCTTCGGCAACCTGTTCCGCCTCTCGTCGCTCCGCGATCAGTTCCGGCAGTCGGTGATCGATCACACGACGTTGCTCCGCGTGCTCAAGGCGGGCCCCACCCTCGACGGTCTCGCCGAGGGGGGCGTGATCCCGAAGCTCGATGGCTCGAAGGTCGCCTACGCGGGCGACTCCCTCGGCGGCATCCTCGGCTCGATGGTCGCAGGTATCGAGCCGGATCACGCGGCGTACGTCCTCAACGTGCCCGGCGGCGCGCTCTTGACGGAGCTCGCGGCCAACAGCCCGAACATCTACTCGCTGCTCAACGGCGCGGCCGCGCTCAACTTCGGTCTGAGCGGCGTGCAGGTCCCGCCCTACCACCCCCTCGCGCAGCTCTTCCAGCACGTGATCGACGGCGGCGATCCCATCGCGGTCGCGCAGACGGCGCTGAAGCCGATCGCGATCGCGGGCGCGATGCCGAAGCCGCGCAACGTCCTCATGTTCGAGGTGCTCGGCGACGAGATCGTCTCGAACCACGCGACCGAAGCCCTCGCAAAGGCGATGGGGCTCCCGGTCGCGAAGCCGCACGGCCCGCTCCTCGCCGACCTCACCGAGGTCGACGGCGCCGCGATCACCAACGTGCCGACGATGGGCGCGACGGGGACGCTGATCCAGGTCTACCCCGCGCAGCACGGCGTGAATTTCTACTGGAAGAAGGGGCACCGCACCTACGCGAGGCAGCGCCCCGTCTTCGGCGGCGACAACTCGACCGACATCTTCCCGAAGCTCCCGAAGGAGCTCGAGTTCGACAACCCGTACCTCGAGCTGCAAGCGACCGCGCTCGCCTTCATCACCGAAGCGTTCGAGGGCAAGACGCCGACCGTCACGTGGACGAAAGCGCCCGCCCCCTTCGAGTGATCCGTCGCCTCGAGCCTCCCCGCCTCGCACCCCGAGCGAGAAAACACGGAGGCGCGGAGAAGAGGAGGCGAGAGGGAGGTCCGAGCGGTGCTGCCGCGCGCGAACATCGGCCCCGTCGCCGCGGATGAAACGCGCAAGCGCTCTCGCGCGCCTCCGGTGACAGCGATTCGAGCACAGGTCCCGTGGCGTGAAGGCGCTGCGATCGGCAGACCTCTCTGCTCTTCTCCCTCTCGCCTCCGCTTCTCCGCGCCTCCGTGTGAATCTCGTTCTTGCGAGGCGTGTCAGCGACGGCGGCGGCGGGCGAAGAAGGCGAGGGTGAAGGCTGCTGCGGCGAGCGTCGCGGCGGTCTTGGTGGCGCCGTTGCCCGGGGTCGAGCACTGGCAGCTGCTCTTCTCTTCGGCAGCGGGCTCCTCGAAGGTGCCGCCGGTCGAAGCGTCGTTGCCGACGCCTGCGTCGACGTTGCCGATCGGCGCGCCGGTGTCGGTCGTCGGGATCGGCGCGCCGGTGTCGCAGGAGAGGCAGATCTCACCGGCTGTCGGGTCGATGCACCGCCCCTTCGCGCAGACGAACGGCGCCGAGCACGAGACGTTCGCGCACTCCGCGTCGATGCAGACGCCGTCCTTGCAGACCTGACTCGACGCGCAGGGGGTCGTGAGGAGCTCGCACTTGTCGACGCATCCCTTCACCGGATCGCAGACCTGCTTGCCGGGGCAGACGACGTCGTCGCACTTGCCCTTGCACGTGGGGCCGGCCTCGGTCGCGACGCAGATCTGCCCGTTCGTGCAGCTCGTCGAGTCACAGCCCGCGCCGACGCACGTGCCCTTCATCTTGTCGCACGTCGGAGTCGCGCCCTTGCACGGATAGGCGTCCGCGGTCGGCGCGAGGCACGAGCAGTTGTCGACGCACTTGCCCGAGAGGCACAGCTGCCCGACGGGGCACTTGGTGAGCGCGCACGGATCGAGGCACTTCCCACCCTGACAGACCTGCCCGACCGGGCACTTGGTCGGCGGTGCGCAGAGGTCGATGCACTTCCCGTCCTTGCAGACCTCGCCGGGATCGCACACGCCGGCATCGCCACAGGCAGCCGGGATGCAGAGGTTCGTCGGGGTGCCGTTGTCGCCCCCCGTCGGCGTGACGTTCCGGCACTCGAGGCCGACCGGGCACTTGAACTCACCGACCTTGCACGGGTCGAGGCACTGCTTCTGATAACAGACGGTGCCGCTCGGACAGGGCGTCGGCGCGCACGAGTACTGCGGCCCGTCGCAGGCCTGCGGCGCGCCCGGGTAGTACTTCTTCGCGTCGGGGTTGAGCGCCGGATCGTCGACGCAGTCGCAGGGGACCGGCTTCGGGCTGCAGTCGCAGGTGGGGAAGCCGTCGCCGTCCTTGTCCGGACAGATGGCGGACTCGTCGTCGTTGAGGCCGGCGACCGCGTCGATCTCGGCGTCGAAGGAGTGGAACGTGCAGTTGTCTGCGCCCGCGGAGGGCTCGCCCATGCCCTTGCCGTCGTAGCCGGCGATGAACGACGAGTAGCGGAACGCGATCCCACAGGGGAGCGTGAAGACGAGGACCATCGAGTCGGCCTCGAGGTTCGGCGCGTCGCCCGCCATCGGCAGCGTGCACGCCGGCGATGCGCACGTCTTCGGATCGTCGCAGCAGCTCGGGTTGTCGATCCAACCGTGCGTGTAGAGCTTGTGCAGGCGCGCGCGGTTCCACTTCATCGGATCGGCGCCGGTCTTGATCGGATCGTCGATGATCTCGCGCGAGGCCGGGTTGTTCGTCAGGTAGACGGTGTACTCGTTCGACTCGCAGGGCTGCGGTCCGTGGTCGTTGACGGCGAAGATCGCGACCTTGTTCGCGAGACCCCCCATGTCGTAGACCATGGCGTCCCACGGGTTGTAGAAGTTCGCGTTGCCGTCGCTGATCCCCTTGCCCTGCGGATCGACCGTCGTGCAGGCGGCGAGCGTTCCGGGATCGCCGGCCACACACGCGCCCGTCTTGCAGATCTCGCCGGCGCCGCAGGTCTTCAGCGTGCCGTCTGCTCGTACGCATTCCGGGTCGTAGCAACGACCTCCGAAGCAGCCCATCGCGGGGAACTTGATCGGACACGTCACGCGGTTCGCGGGGTCGTAGCGGACGGGGTTGACGTACTTCCAGTCGAGCGCGTTCCCGTACGTCGCTGCCTGCCCGAAGGTCTTGTTCCAGTCGGACGCGCAGTACACGCCGGGGGTGTTGCGTTGCGGCTTCGAGAATTCGCCGTTGCAGATGGTGTTGTAGTTCTCGCCCGGCCACATGTTCACGAGCTTCCCCAGCGAGGGGAGCTCGTGCGCGTAGCGTCCTTGCGAGTCGCGGAACACGCCCTCGACGACGTTGCTCAGCGTGCGGATGCGGCGCAGACACCGCGCCTCGCTCATGCCGGTGAGCGCCGTCGATGTCGCCGGGTTGTCGAGCTGCGCGTTCGTCCCCGTCCAGGCGGTGTACTCGCCGGGGCTCTCGTCGCACTTCCCCGTCGCGGCGTTACCGTCGAACGCGACGCACAGCGCGCCGAGTCCCACCAAAACACCGAGAGCACGCGCGCGCAGCGTAGAAACGAACATTTGGGCTCCAGCCTCCGTCCGCACACGGTGCAGGAATCCCACGATACTGTCGAGCGGCATTGCGGACTATAGTCCGCAGTCTTGGCGCCGCGCATCGAGCGCTCACAGCAGCGCACATTGGACGTCCGTCCGAATGGGACGATTGACCGGTTCGTCGCGAACGGAGGCGCACGTCCAGCGGCGCCGACGACCGCGCCGCAGAAGAGAGCCGGTCCGCGGAGAGGGGGTGACTTCAGGTGCTCCCCGCCGAGAGCAGACC
>JBKJQC010000319.1:0-8400 GCA_046593995.1 Polyangiales bacterium | reverse complement strand
ACTCCTCGATCGCGTGCTTCACGCCCGGGGGCACCGAGCGCGGGCCGGAGAGCGTGTCGAGCGCCTCGAGGAGATCTTCGACCCCGATGCCGACGCTGCGGGCGGCGAGCACGCTCTCGCGCGTGATCTTCATGCGCGCGACCGCCTCGAAGTGCACGAGCTCCGCCGCGCACGCGACGATGAACGCGGCGCCGAGCGGCACGCCGGGAGGGAGCACGACCTCGTAGTTCGGCTGCACGAAGCCGGTGGCTGCCGGTCCCGTGGCGAGCGGCTCACCGCGGATCGCGGAGCGCACGTCGGGCGCGATCGCGAGCGTGTTCCGCGCGGCGTCGATCTGCAGGAGCGGCGCGAAGCGGAGATCGTCGCGCTCGACACGCGAGGCGAGGCTCGGCACGTCGAACCCGAACGCGAACTTCGCCTGCATGCCAATCGCGAGGAGCGACGCACCGAGATCGAGCACGTCGTTCGGATCGGCGGCGGCTGCGAGCCGTGCGAGCGCGAAGCCGACCTCGCCGAGGCGCTGCTCGAGGAGCTCGCGTACGAGGCCACCGGGATCGTCGAGGAGCTTGCGCACGCGCGCGGCCATCGGCGCCAGAGCGCCGTCGACCTCTTCGAACGCAGCGAGCCGCTCCCACGTCGCGAACAGACCCCGCGCTTCGCCGAGCGCCCGCTCGAGCTTCGTCGCGTCGGCGCCGTGCAGCTCGCGGCTGCGTGTGACCCGCGGCCGACGCTGCGCGACGAGCGCGGGGAAGAGCGCGAGCGAGAGCAGCGTGCGACCGAGACCGACGGCGCTCCGCGGCTCGCCGGCCATGCGTGAGACGGAGAGCAACGGCGCGAGATGACTCCGCAGTCGCATGGCGAGCGGCTCGAACAACGTGAGCTCTTCGCTACGCGTGAGTGCGTTCGTGCGGACGAGCACCGGCCACTTCTGGAGGACGTCCGCGAGCCCGGCGCCGAGATCGCCGACGCCGTGGATCAACGCGAGCGCCTGGACGAGCGCCGTGCGCGTCCACCACGGCTGCGACGCGAGCAACGCGAGGACCGCGCGCGAGAGGTCGTCGGCAGAGTCGACCCGGCGGAGCAGCCCTGCTTCGTCGGCGAGCGCGGCCGTCGCGAGCTGGAACGAGATCTCGACGTTGCGCCGCTCGGGAGTCGCCTTCACACCGGCGACGCGGGTGAGCACCGCGGCCGCGAAATCGGGATCGCGACCGGAGAGCGCGTTTCGCAGCTCGGTGTCGAGCCTCCCGCGCGCACCTTCGTCGAGCTCCGGCGGAGAAGAGGTCTTCTTCTTCTTGGTCTTCTCCGCCACCGTGGGCCTCATCTAGCACGCTCGGTGCCGCCGGTCGTGGTCGGGGTGCGGCTGAGGTCTTGGCGCGCACGCAACTCGCCAGGTTGCTCCGTCGAGTCGAGGCATGGTCGCGAGTGCTACCCTCGAAACCCGGAGCCAAAGCGCATGGTCGCCGTTCTCTCTCACCCACCGCCCGTCGCTTTGCTCGAGGTGGCGCTGCCCCCCGACGAACAGCGCCTGCTCCTGCACGGCGTCTCCTGGGACGAATACTGCCGGATCAGCGAGCAGTTCGACGATCGCCCCGCGATCCACCTCACGTACCTCTGCGGCGAGCTCGAGATCATGACGGTCGGGCGCGCGCACGAGGCGCTGAAGACGCGGATCGCACGCCTCGTCGAGGCCTGGAGCGAGGAATTCGGCATCGACCTACGCGGCGAGGGATCGACGACCTTCCGCAGAAAAGCGAAGGAGCGCGGTCTCGAACCGGACGAGTGCTACACGCTCGCGGAGCGGCCGCGCGTTCCCGGCCCGCAAGAAATCGATCGACCGGACCTGGCGATCGAGGTCGTCGTTACCTCGCCACTCGTCGACAAGCTCGCGGTCTACGCAGGTCTCGAGGTGCCCGAAGTCTGGGTCTGGCGGGCGAACGCGTTCGAGGTGTTCGTCCTCGACGAAGAGGGGTACCGGCCGAGCGAGCGGAGCGTGCTTCTCCCGGAGATCGACCTCGCGATGATCGCCGAGCTCGCGCTCGAGCCGAAGCAGATCGACGCGGTCCGCGCGCTGCGAGCGCGCTGCGCGGTGCGATGAGGTTCGTCGTCGCGTTTGTCGTCACGTCGCTGGTGGCGATGCACGCACGCGCGGAGGAGTCGTCGATCGTTCGGGTGAAGAAGGACTCGGTGCTCACGCGGTATCGTCTGATCTCGCGCGAGGGCGGTACAGTCGCCGCCGCGTGTCCGCGGACGACGCTCGCGTGTCGGCATCGACTCGTCCCCGGGACCTACAAGCTCGAGGTGCTCCCCGACCGCGATGCGCCGGGCTACCGCACGAGCTTCACAACCACGGGCGACACGGCGATCAAGATCCGGCATGGATCGAAGACGGAGCGCTACGTCGGCATCACGATGATCGTCGCGGGCGGCGTCGCGGCGGTCGGCGGTTTTTTGGCGTCCGCGGTATTCATCAGCCCGCTCCAGCGAAGCGGGCCGAACGAGGCCGCGACGGCCTGGGGCATCGTCGCGGGTTCCGGCCTGGTGGTCACGCTCAGCGGCATCCTCACGTTCGTGAGCGGCGGGACGACCGTGAGCATCGTCCACAAGTTCTGATCCGAGCGACCTCGGATCAGGTGAGCCCTTCGATCTCGTAGCCGTACCCCTGCTCCGCCAGGAAGCGCTGGCGGTTGCGCGCCCATTCGACCTCCTCGGTGCCTTGCGACACCAGCGTGTAGAACCACGCCCCGCGCTTCTTCGGCCGGAGGATGCGGCCGAGACGCTGCGCTTCTTCCTGGCGTGAAGCGAAGGTGCCGGCGACCTGGATCAGCACCGAGGCGTCCGGGAGATCGATCGCGAAGTTCGCGACCTTGCTCACGACGAGCACGCGGATCTCTCCCTTGCGGAAGTTCGCGTACAGCTCCTCTCGACGCGGGTGCGGGGTCTCGCCCGTCAGCAGCGGCGCGCCGAGCGTCTCGGACAGGCGCTTGAGCTGCTCGAGGTAGGTGCCGATGACGAGGATCTGATCGTCCTGGTGCATCTGCACGAGCTGACGCACGACTTCGTCCTTGCCGGGATTGTCGGCCGCGAGGCGCGCGCGCTCGTGCTGGTCGATGGCGCCTTCGTAGCGCTCGCGCGCGTCGTCGGGCATCGAGACGCGGCGCTCGATGCAGCGCGCGGAGGCGATGAAGCCGGTGGCCTCGAGATCGCGCCAGGGGACGTCGAAGCGCTTCGGGCCGATCAAGGAGAAGACGTCTCCTTCGCGGCCGTCCTCGCGGACGAGCGTCGCGGTGAGCCCCAACCGACGCGTCGCCTGCAGCGCCGCGGAGAGGCGGAAGACCGGCGCGGGGAGGAGGTGCACCTCGTCGTAGATCACGACGCCCCACGGCTCCTTCGCGAGCGTCTCGAAGTGCTTCATCGCCTTCGTCTTCGCGCCGCTCGTGAGGATGCTGTAGGTCGCGATGGTGATCTGCCTGATCTCTTTCCCCTGACCGCTGTAGACGCCGATCTGGTCGGCAGTGATCGAGGTCTTCGCGATCAACTCGCGCTTCCACTGCTCGGCGGCTTCGTGGCCGGTGACGAGGATCAGCGCGCGGGTGCCGAGCGTCGCGATCGTCGTGAGCGCGATGACCGTCTTGCCGCCGCCGCAGGGGAGGCAGATGACGCCGTGGCCGCCGGAGTCGAGGAAGATGTCGACCGCCTGCTTCTGGTACTCGCGGAGCTGGAAGACGTCGGTCCGGAGCGCGATCTCGAGCGGCTCGCCCGCGCGGACACCGGCGCGATCGTCGACCGGCCAGCCGAGCTTCAGCACGCGCTGCTTCACCTCGCCGCGGTGGAGGAGCGTCACGCCCCAGCGGGTCACTCCCCCGGCCTGCCCCATCGGCACGGTGTGCTCGACGAACCAGGAGTCGCGCGTGATGCGCGCGATGGCGGAGGGATCGCGCACGCAGAGGACGAGGGCGCCCTCCTCTTCACCCTTCTCCAGAGTGACCTTCCCCCAGCGCGCGAAGAACTCGTCGATCTGCGCGAGGACGCTCGCGGGGACGTCGTACTTCGCGTGCCGCATCAGCCCGTTCTTCGCGTCCTCGGCGGAGCGTCCGGCGGCGGCCGCGTTCCAGATGGAGAGCGGCGTGATGCGGTAGGTGTGGACGTGCTCCGGCGATTTCTCGAGCTCGGCAATGCCCGCGATCGCGGAGCGCGCCAGCGCGTAGTCGGCCGCGTCGACCTCTACCAACACGGAGAGGTCCGACTGGACGATCAGCGCACGCTCGGGATGGAAGGCTGACATCGGGACCGGGGGGTATAGCTCACGAACGGGGGCGGCGCAGGAGTGCGACGCCCCGACACTGCGTCACCCGTAGCGCGCGGCGAAGAGCGCCTGGAGGGCGGGCATGCTGCGCACGAGGTCGAGCGCGAAGTCGGCGTGCTTCCGCGCGTATCCGTTGCCGATGACGAGCTCGACGTCCTTGCCGACGCCCTCGGCGCCGAGCGCGCAACGGGTGAACGACGTGCTCATCGAGAAGAAGTACGCGCAGCCACCGTCGCGCACGGGGAGGGTCGTGCCGCGCTCCGCGCCGTCGACGTTCACGCAGCAGATCGCGAGATCGACCTCCTGGCCGAGGTTCGCGCCGAGGATCGCCTCGTACATCGCGAGCGCGTCGGTCGCGTCGCCGCCCATCACGACGTCGCAGATGTCGAGCGCGCGCAGATCGTCCGCGTACTTCCCGTACGATTCGATCGCGATCACGCGCCCCGTGGGCCCGACGCTCCTCCGGGCCTGCGCGGCGCAGAGCACGCCGGACTTCCCGCCGCCGCCGAGCACCACGACCGACTCGCCCCACTTCGCGCGACGCGAGACCTGGATCGGTGCCCCGGCCACGTCCATCACGGCGAGGGCGAGCTTCTCGGGCAGATCGGTCGGCAGCTTCGCGAAGGGCGCGCCGTCGGCGATCACCGCGCGGCCGCGCACGTCGATCTGCGCCGAAGCCTTGCGAACCTCGCCGAAAGAGTCGATCGCGAGGGGGGTCAGAGTGAGCGAGGCGAGGGTCGCGATGCGGTCGCCGAGCGACGGGGCTCGCTCCTTCGGGACCGCGCTCCCCACCCGCCGGACCACGCCGAGGAGCATCCCGCCCGAGTTCGTGACGGGATTGTGCTGCTTTCCGCGCTCTTCGACCGTCCGACGTACCAGCTCGACGATCCCGTCCGGATCCCCTCCGGCCGCCTCTTCCATCTGCCGGAAGCTCGCGGCGTCGATGTTCAGGGTCTCGACCTCGACGACGATTTCGTTGTCCCAGGACGTGACGAACCGGTTGTCGAGCTGGCGCGCCGGCTGCGGGAGGACGCCCCGGGGCTCGAGGACCCGATGCGCGCCGAACGGGGCGCCGTGTTCTTCCTTGCCTGTTTCCACGCTCATCTCCCCCGGCCTGGTCGTCTGGTACCGCGTTCGTTGGCCCGCGCGTCCCGTTCGGGATAGGGTCGCTTCGCTCGGCCTTACGTGTCGCCCTTACGTTTCGCAGGCGCGGCCGTCGAGGCGTTCCCGTGCTTGACCCTCTGAGAGACACGCCGCTAACGTTATTTTTCCAGGGCAATTCCTCCACGATGGACGCCTCGCAGAAACTCACGGGAGCACCTCCCGCCCCCGGCGCCGCCCGCCGGGCGTACGCGCTGAGGTTCATTTCCGGGAAGTACCAGGGAGGCGAGTTCCCGATCTACCCGGACAAGCCCATCGTCGTGGGTCGCTCGAGCGATCTCGACATGGTGCTCGTCGAGGACATGGTCTCGCGTCGCCACGCGAAGATCGCGTTCAGCTCCGACCAGATCACGATCGAGGACCTCGGCTCGACCAACGGGACCTTCGTCAATGGCGAGAAGGTCAAGAAGGCTCGGCTCAAGGAGGGCGATCGCGTCCTGATCGGGACGAGCATCCTCAAGGTCGTCGCGGCCGATCAATCGGCGCAGCCCGTCGGCGGAGACGCGAAGCAGAACCTCGAGAACGTCGCCGCCGCCCGCCGGACCTCGCAGGTCCGCACGATGAGCGGCTCGCTCGAGGAGGTCCCCCTGCCGGATCTGCTCCAGCTCTTCGGCACCTCGAAGAAGAACGGCGTCCTCGTGCTCCGCACCGAGGACGAGGTCGGGAAGATCTATCTCCGCAAGGGGAACATCTACTACGCGTCGGTCAACGACAGCGACGACGTCCCTCCCGTGAAGGCTTGCTACCGCATGCTCACCTGGGAGAAGGGGACGTTCGATCTCGATCCCCCCGACGAGCAGAAGTTCCCCGACGAGGTCGAGCTCACCGTCACCGAAGTCCTCATGGAAGGGATGCGCCAGCTCGACGATTTCAATCGTCTGAAGGAAGGCCTCCCCTCGCTCACCGCAAAGATCGCCGTCGCGTCGCCGCTGATCCCGCCGCTCCGCGACCTCGGCCCCGACGAGATCGACGTCCTGCAGATGGTCCACAACTACGGAACCATCGCGCAGGTGCTGACCAAGTCCCAGGCGACCGATCTGCAGACGGCGACCATCCTGCAGAAGCTCTTCAAGCTCAACTACATCGAAACCCGCTGACCCCTCGCCGGGTCGCGAGAGTCGAGAAGAACCACGGAGGCACGGAGGCACGGAGCTCCGAGAGTCTGCCGATGGCTGCGCCAACCCCCTCTCCGTTCGAGGCTAGCCGCCAGGCTGGGGTCCGCGGAGCAACGTGCCCGCGTGGGCGCGCGGGCGACAGCACTCTCGAACCTCCGTGCCTCCGTGCCCCCGTGTTCAATCCACTCGCTTAGGCTCGTTCCTCGGACGCGGAACGGACTGCGCAAAGCCTCCGTCCGTCCGCGTTCAATCGGATGGTCTAGTCTTCCGCCCGCATGAGGAGTCCGGTCGTGGTGATCACCGGCGCGTCGACCGGTATCGGTCGCGCGATCGCGGAGTCGTGGGCCACGCGTGGCGCGCGGCTCGTGCTCAACGCGCGCTCGGTCGAGAGGCTCCAGGACGCGGCGCGCGCGTGCAACCAGCGCGGGGGCGACTCGATCGTCGTGCCCGGTGACGTCACGGACCCTCCCGTGCGGCAGGCGCTGATCGAGGGTGCGCGCGCACAGTTCGGTCGAATCGACGTCCTCGTCAACAACGCGGGCGTCGGCCTCTACGGCATGTTCGAGGCGCTCGATCCGGTGATGCTGCGCTCGGTCTTCGAGGTGAACGTGGTCGCACCGATGGCGCTGACGCAGCTCGCGCTCCCGGCGCTCGAGGAGTCCGGCGGGACCGTCGTGATGATGTCGTCGATCGCGGGGCTCGTCGCGATGCCGCGCACCGGCGGGTACGCGGCGAGCAAGTTCGCGCTCGAAGCGCTGACCCAGAGCCTCCGCGCGGAGCTCGCGGCGCAGCAGCGCAAGGTCCGTGTGCTCGTGGTGCGTCCGGGGCTCACCGAGACGGGCTTCGCCGAGAACGCGCACCTGGCGGAGGGCGCTCCGACGCGCACGGGCGTGAAGGCGCCGATCATGAGCGCCGAAGAGGTCGCCGAGGCGACGATCGACGCGGTGCTCCAAGGTCGCGCGGAGATCGACCTCACGATCGCAGCGCGGGCGATCGCCACGCTCGGACGGGTGAGCCGGCCCGCGTTGCGCGCCGTCCTCGCCCGCCTCGCGCCCAAGATGGGCGTCGCAGACCGACGCGAGCGGGGCTAAGGCAGGCGACCGATGGCGGAGGTGCTCCCCGAAGAACACGTGCCGCCCCCCCCGGCGACCGCACGGGGAGCCGCGCGCGCATTGCGCCGGGAGCGTCGTCGGAAGCTCACGCAGGACGCGTGGAACCTCCCGAACCTGCTCACGTACGCGCGCGTGGGGATGATCCCGGTCGTGCTCTACCTGCTCGACCGCGGCACCAAGCGCGACGCGGTGTACGCCGCGCTCGTCTACGCGCTCGCCGGCATCACCGACGTGCTCGACGGGTTCCTCGCCCGGCGGATGGGCATCGTCTCGATCATCGGGAAGTTCCTCGATCCGCTCGCCGACAAGCTGATGGTGACCGCGACGCTCGTGTGGGTGATGACCCTCGGGCGCATCCCCGCGTGGGCCGTGATCCTGCTCTTGTCGCGCGAGATCTCGATCACCGCGCTCCGGGCCATCGCGTCGAGCGAGGGGTTCGTGATCTCCGCCAACGAGGGCGGCAAGCAGAAGACCGCGCTCCAGGTGATGGGGATCCTCTTCCTCATCGTCGGGTACCCGTATCACCTCAAGCTGTTCGGCGTGGACCTCGGTCTCGTCGACATGGTCAACGTCGGACGCGCGCTCGTGTACCTCTCGCTGATCATGAGCTTCACGAGCGCGTTCGAGTACGTCGCGCTCTTCGCGCGCGCGGTCGAGCACAAAGAGAAGATCATCGACGCGGAAGACCGCGCTTCGACGGACGCTGAAG
>JBKJQC010000235.1:0-3286 GCA_046593995.1 Polyangiales bacterium | reverse complement strand
GCGGCGTGCCCATTCTGTCGCGCGGTGCTCAGCGCGGTGGTCGCGGCGTCGTTCGACCTACCGGTGCGGCTGTCGCGCGGGGGCTTGCTCGCGCTCGCGTCGCTCGCTATCGCGGGCTGTTCGAACGAGACCACCGAGACCAAGGTCGCGAAGGATCCGATCACCACGGCGACCGCGCCGCCGACGGCGACGCCAAGCCCACTCCGCCGCACCAGGTGGAGGATGGGCCCAGCGACGTCGACGATCAGGGGACGATCGGTACCAAGTACGGCGCGCCGCCCCCGCCTACGGCCAAGCCGAAGCCGCCGTCGATGCCGATCCCTGCGTACGGGCTACCGCCGAAGAGCCCGTCGCCGAAGCCCTGACTCACTCACTCACGGGCGCGGCATCAAGAGCGTGCGCAGCGACGCCGCCGGCACGCCGACCTGATCGGCGACCTCGCGGTGCACGAGCTCGACGACGCGCCCGGCGGGGGGATTTGCGATGACGTCGATGCGATCGAGCCAGGCGCGCGCCTCTTCGTCCACGAGCTCCCCCGCGATGCGCGCGCGCAGGCGCTCGTCGACCGTGCGCGCGCCTGCGAGTCGCAGCTTGATCGCGAGCACGCCGCGCAGTCCGCGATGGACGAGGATCCACCCTCGCACCCACGTCGGCAGCGCATCAGCCGCGTGTTCCTCGCGTTCGAGGAGCGCGTCGAGGATCGCGATGCGCTCGGCGAGGAGCGCCGGCGCGATGCGGTCGATCTCGGCGAGGGCTCCCGGGAACGCACGGGCGAGCGCGCGCAGCTCTTCGCGATCGGGGAGATGCGGGCGCCCTTCCTCCCGTGCGGCGTCGTTCGCGTCCCGCAGGCGCCGCATGCGCTGATACTTGTCGCGCAGCGCGGCCACGTCGTCGCGCGTGATCACTACTCGCTCGACCCTTGTCCGCACGCCCCTGCGCCGGGGGTGTGCGCGATCACCGAGTAGTTGCCGATGGCGATGTCCGTCGGGATCGTCACGTCGTCGGCGAACACGCCGGAGTCGTCGGTCATCAGCGCACCGATGCTCTTGTCGGAGGCGTCGCCGTCCTTGCTCAGCTTGATGTCGACGCGCACCTGCTTGCAGGGATTGCCCGAGCCGTCGACCACCTTGCCGCTGACCGACAGCTTGTTCTTCCGCTTCACGGCGGCGTTGTCGCCGGCGCCGAGCGTGACGGTGACCTTGGAAGGGGGCGCGGTCGACGGGACCGCGCCGCTGTGCGTCGGGGCGGGGCTCGGAGGCGGACCGCCCGTCGGCGGGGGCGTGGGGGCCGTCGGGCTGCTCGGCGGGACGAGATCGCGCCCCTGCGTCGCGCCGGCAGGCCAGCTGTACGGATCGCTCCCCGGATCGAACTGCGGCTGCGGCTTCTCGGCCTTCTCGCTCTTGTCGTCGAGGATGCGCCCGGCGCCGCCGAGATCGATGCGGTGCCAATAGTCGCCGTCCCAGACCTCGATCCACGCGTGCGCCTCGTTGTGGACGAAGCGCGTCGGCACACCGAGGCCAATCGCCGTCACCATGAACGCGAACGCGCGGTGACGACACACGCCCTTCTTGCTGCGCGCGATGTCCAGATACACGTCGCCGGTGTTCGGCGGCGGATCCTCGCTCTCTTTGAAGGCGCGGAAGTAACCGACCAGCGCGACCACCACGTCGTGCGGACGCATCGTGACGTTGTCGACGGGGATCTCCTTCGCGAGGGTCTCCGCGGCCTTCTGCGCGGAAGGCGGGAGCGGCACCAGCATCCGCTTCAGATCCGCATCCGACCACGTACGGGACAGCGAGAACCCTTCGAACGCGGCGTGCGGCGCGTCCATCTCGAGGATGAGGCGCGCCTTGCCCGCCGCGTCGCCGAGGACGAAGAGGTTCTCCGCGCCGTCCTGCTCGAGGTGGAATCCGAACGCCGGCACCATGTGCGCGCGCGTGACGACGCTCCCGCCGACCGCCGTGGGGATCCGCACCGGCTCCCCCGCGCGGAGATCGAGCGCGAGGTCGACGTAGAAGGTCTCCTTCTTCACCTTGATCGGCGTGGTCGCCGTGCTCACGCGCACGTGCTTCTTGTCGGAGACCTCGAGCGCGTAGTCCGAGGCGACCTTGTCGAACGCGACGAGCCGCTTGAACGGCGCGAGCTTGGGGCGGAAGGGATCGTCGTAGGGGAGGTGATCGACGCGGCGGGTGTCGCGGTCGGCAACGAACTTCTCGTCAGGGACCGCGGGCTTCGTGCCGTAGGTCGGCGTCTTCTCGGAGATCGGTCGTCCGGGATCCGGGGCGGCGACCTTGCCGCTGTTGGTGACGAGCTCGGCCTTGAACCCGCCCGGCGTGGTGACCTCGCCGTACTGGCTGTCGACGCTCGGATCGAACGGCACGTACTCGTGCAGGATCGGCCCCTCCGTCTCGAACGGGGGCGCGCTCGGCGTGCTCTGTGCGGCGCTCGTCGCGGGCGCGAGCAACGCCAGCATCAGCACGCCACGCCCGGCCCTCACGAGGAGGCGGCGCGCGCGAGGACGGGGAGGAGCGGACATTTCGGGCCGATCGGTTCGACGGATGGCGGGAAGGAAAGTTCCGGATCAGTGGACGATGACCGCGCCGCCGACGTGGATCCAGGTCCCCTCGCGGTAGCAATAGCCGTCGCCGCACGAGTAGTAGCCGCCGGGCTCGTAGCGGTAGCCGGGGCGATACACGCAGCGCTGCGGGACCCAGGCGTACTGATAGCCGTTCCACCGCCAGTGCCCGGACACGCGCGTGTAACCAGGATCGCAGAGCACGGCAGCTTCGTTCGCGGGCGCCGGCGGCGGATACGCGACCTCCGAGCGCGGCGCTCGTCGCGCGACCACGACGCAGCCTGCGAGCGCGCCGAGCGTCCCGAGTATGCCCGTTCCGAGCGCGAAGATGCACAGCGACCGCGCGACCCGGGAGCCGAGCGAGAACGTCCTCCTCGCGAGGAGCGGCCGAACCGCGACGCTCATGCGTCACATCGTAGCGCGTTCCGAGGAGACCAGCGTAAGCTCGCACCGCGGCTCGACGGGAACGCCGACGGTGTGCGGCAGCCTCCAAGCGATCGAGCGCGAGACGGAGCCAGCGGTCCTACATGCGAGTCACGAAAGCTCTCGACGCTCTCCCGCCGAGGCTGCAGAAACAGCTCCTCGCCGCGAATTTCGATCGCGCACGTCTCGAGAGCCTCGCCGCGCGCATCGGCAAGTCGAGCGTCGACGCGAACCGGGTGACGGGTGCGGTCGAGCCGCCCCGCGAGGGCGAGGTCGTGCCGGTGCCTG
>JBKJQC010001232.1:0-3024 GCA_046593995.1 Polyangiales bacterium | reverse complement strand
CTCGACGGAAAGCTCGGCGAGCTCGAGGCCGACGGCGGCAAGCTCACCCGCGCGAAAAAGGACGAGATCGCCGTCCTCCGCGGCAAGATGCTCGAGACCATCCGCGAGATGGATCTCAACAAGAAGACCATCGACGGCATCGTCGCGAAGCTCAAGGTGCTCCTTCAGCGCATCGAGCGCGCGGCCGCCGGCGCGTCGGAGCTCGAACGCAAGACCGGCCTCCCCCTCGATCGCCTGCAGGCGATCGCCAAGGAAGTGAAGGACGATCGCGCGGCCCTCCGCCGTCACGCGAAGAAGCTCAACATGACCCCCGACGAGCTCGCCGGCGTCGACGCCACGCTCCGTGCCGCCGCCGAGCGCGTGAAGCGCATCGAAGAGGAGCTCCGCATCGACGCGAAGGAGCTCCGCGCCGCCCACCAGGCGATCAAGGACGGGGAGCGCAAAGCCCAGAAGGCGAAGGCCGAGCTCATCGAAGCGAACCTCCGTCTCGTCGTCTCGATCGGCAAGAAGTACACGAACCGCGGCCTCCAGTTCCTCGACCTGATCCAGGAGGGGAACATCGGCCTCATGCGCGCCGTCGAGAAGTTCGACTACAAGCGCGGCTACAAGTTCAGCACCTACGCGACGTGGTGGATCCGACAGGCCATCACCCGCGCGATCGCCGACCAGTCGCGCACCATCCGCGTGCCCGTCCACATGATCGAGACCATCAACAAGGTCGTCCGCCTCTCGCGTCAGCTCCTCCAGGAGTACGGCCGCGAGCCGACGCCGGAAGAGATCGCGTCCGCGATGGAGCTCTCCGTCGCCAAGGTCCGCGCGACCCTCGAGGTCGCGAAAGACGTCATCTCGCTCGAGACCCCCATGGGCGGCGAAGGCGACGCGCACCTCGGCGACTTCATCGCCGACAAGACGGTCGCCCTCCCGAGCGAGATCGCCCTCGACAACGACCTCGCCACGCAGACGCGGAACGTCCTCGCGACGCTCTCGCCCCGCGAGCAGAAGGTCCTCCGCATGCGCTTCGGCATCGACGAGAAGAGCGATCACACGCTCGAAGAAGTCGGCGCCGAGTTCGAGGTGACCCGCGAGCGCATTCGCCAGATCGAGGCAAAGGCGCTCGGCAAGCTCCGTCACCCGAACCGCTCGAAGCACCTCCGCTCCTTCCTCGAAGGCTGATCGGCTTCGGCTACGACGACGCGAGAGCCCGCTCCCCCGAGCGCGGCTCTCGCGGCCGTTTGTGCTGCCGCCTTCGGCGTTGCAGCGGGAAGATCGAGAAACCACGGAGGCACGGAGGCACGGAGGATCGAGCGGTCTGCCGATCGTCGCCTCCACCGCCATCTGCTCGACTCCCCGGGCGCGCCGCCCAACGCCGAGCCCGCCGCCCGCCGTAGGGGGAGCGATGGCAGCGGGACGCCTGAGCGAGCCCGCGGCAGCACACCTCTCGACCTCCGTGTCTCCGTGCCTCCGTGTTCAATCGGATCGGTGCCGACGCGTCACGGCCATGGAGGCGTTGCCGATCCGACAACCTCGGGTTCCCAGCGCCGTGCGTATCGCCGGTGCGCAGCGGGCCATCTCACTTGCAACGACGGAGACGACGCACTCTCGAGGGCGAGACGACGCGGTCACTTCGTCGGCCAACAGCCGACGCCCTGCGCGCGGCAGAAGAGGTTCCCATGGCCTGGCAGATCGACGACGTCCACACGCACATCGGCTTCTCGGTGAAGCACATGATGGTCACCACCGTCCGCGGCGAGTTCCGCGCGTACCGCGGCACCGTCGAGCTCGATGCGCAGGACTTCACCAAGTCGAAGTTCGAGGGCGAGATCGACGTCGCGAGCATCGACACACGCAACACGCAGCGTGACGAGCACCTGCGCGCGAACGACTTCTTCGACGCGCCGAACCACCCGAAGATTACGTTCGTCAGCACGCGCATCGAGCACAACTCCGAGAACGACTACGAAGTCACCGGCGACCTCACCATCCGCGGCATCACCAAGGAGGTGACGCTCGACGTCGAGTGGCTCGGCACCGGGAAGAACCCGTGGGGCAAGACCGTCGCGGGGATCAGCGCGAAGGGCTCGATCAACCGCAAGGACTTCGGCGTGAGCTTCAACGCCGCGCTCGAGACGGGCGGCGTCCTCATCGGCGACAAGATCACGCTCCAGATCGACGCCGAGGTGTTCCAAGCCGAAAAGGCCGAAGCTGCCTAACGACCGAGGCGCGAAGGCGTCGGGGGGGCTGAATAGCCGAACGCGGTTCTCGACAGCGCGGCCGCGGGAGAGGGCGTCTCCTAGTCGCTTCGGCCTCACTCCCCTGACCGTGACCGAACCGCCCATCAACACGGAGGCGGGGAGGCGAGGAGGCCTCGAGAGGTCTGCCGATCTCCGCCGCAACCGCGACGACGCACTCGCACGCGCGAGCCTAATCGACGTCGCAAGCATGCGCGCGGCAGCACTGATTCGATCTTCTCCTCGCCTCCCCGCCTCCTGTTCACAGACCGTTCTGCGAAGTCGGCGGCCAGGCGGCGACAGACCGCCGAGAATCGAGTCGCCGAGTTAGACCTTCGACGCCTCGTACTGCTCTCGCAGCGTCTTCATCGCCCCGCCCCACGCGACCACTTGATCGAGCATGGTGTCGAGCGTCTTCAGGTGCCGCTCCGCCGGCTTGAACGTCTTGTATCCCTCGAAGTCCGTCGCGAGGGACAGCGCGACCTGGGCGCGCACGTCGGCGACTTGCACCTCGCCCATCACGAGCCGCAGCGCCTCGACGGCGCGGACGCCCATCGCGCTGCCGTAGCTCACGAAGCTCGCGGCCTTGTTGTTCCACTCCTTGTAGAGGAAGTCGATCGCGTTCTTCAGCGCGGCCGGGACGCCGTGGTTGTACTCGGGCGTGACGAAGACGAACGCATCGAAGGAGGCGATCTTCGCGCTCCACTTCTTCGTGTGCTCCTTCGTGTACTTGCCCGACGAAGGCGGCGAGGGCTCGTCGAAGAGCGGTAGGTCGTACTCCTTCACGTCGACGAGC
>JBKJQC010001218.1:0-12644 GCA_046593995.1 Polyangiales bacterium | reverse complement strand
GGCGAGATGCCCGGCATCTCGGCGATCACGATCACCGCAGGCCCCGAGCCCTTGCGATAGACGTCGTGCGCGATGTCCTGGTGCTCGAAGCGGTCGCGCGAGAACGTGGAGAGCTCGCCGATGGGAGCCCTCGAGCGGTGTCGGGTCACGGGTGCACTAGACCACGTCGCCGTCACGGCGTCGCGAGCCGGAGCACGAACCACGCGAGGCCGGCCGCCGCGATGCCCACGCTGACCGCCGGCACCACGCGCGCCGCGAAGATGGGTCGCCGTCGCGCGAACGTGACGAGCGGCACCAGCACGGCGAGCACGGCGAGCTGGCCGCTCTCGACGCCGAGGTTGAAGAGACCGAGCGCCCAGGGGAGCTCGGCCCGGGGCAACGCGAGCTCGCGCAGCGCGCCCGCGAAGCCGAATCCATGGATCAGGCCGAATGCGGACGTGATGCGCCAGCGCTTCGAGGGCGAAGGCGCGAAGAGGTTCTCCGCGCCGACGTACACGATCGAGAGCGCGATCAGCGGCTCGACGATCCGCGGGCTCGGCGCGAAGACCCCGAGCGTCGCGAGGGCGAGCGAGATCGAGTGACCGACCGTGAACGCGGTGACGGTGCGCACGAGCTCGCGCGCGGTCCCCCCCACGAGCAAGAGGGCGACGAGGAAGAGCAAGTGATCGAGCCCGCTCAGGATGTGCCGCACGCCGAGCGTGAAGAAGAACGAGCGGGGCGCCGACGCAGGCTCGGGGGCGGCCGTCACGGCGAACGAGAACGTGCGCTTCGAGATGGTCAGAGGCGCGTCGGCTGCGAGCCCCTCCGCGTGCGCGAGGTGCCGATGGCCGAACGGCAGGGCCGCGAGCCACGTGGCGTCGATCGTGACCGTGCGGGGGCGCGTCGAGCACGTCGCGCGCACCGTCAGCCGGATCGCATCGGACTCGAACGGTGCCGCCTCGGCGAGCGCGGCCGGGCACACGGCCTCGTCACCGCGGACCGAAGCGCCGCCGAACGTCGCCGAGAGCAGAGCGAGGTCGAGCGCTTCGCCGTGCGTTGCATGGGCGAGATCGCGGCGAGCGAACGTGAGCGTCATGGTCACGACGTTCCCGGTCACGAAGTACTCGCCGCGCGACAGACCGGCGTCGTGCGCGTGGGCCTCTCCAGGATTTGCGACGACGAGGGAGACGAAGAGGAGCACGAGCCACGCGAGACGTGTCGGCACGAGCCGACACCGGCCGCTTCGACGAGGCAGACGACGTGGCAGACGGGTCCGTCGGTTGGCGCTCACCCGACCGACACCCTACCTTCACGGGACTGCCATGCGCTCCAGAACCGTCTCCAATCTCTGTGCGCTGCTCGGTCTCGTCGGCGCTTCCGGAGTCGGCTCCTGCTCGAGCGACCCGGAGCCGGTCGCCCCGCCCGCGCCCCCGGCCGCGCCCACTTGCACGCTCACCGGTGCCGCGCACTTCGAGGCAGGCGACGCCGACGGACACGCCGATCCGTTCGGCGCGAAGGCCGCGGGACAGGCGCGCGCTGCTCGCATCAAGGACGCGTCGACGTTCCCGCAGCCGGCGCACGGGCGGCAGAAGATCTCGAGCGGCGACTTCGTCCTGATCAACGATCGCATCGCCGTCGTCATCGAGGACAAAGGATTGAGCGACGGCTACGGACGCTTCGGCGGAGAGATCCTCGCCATCGACAAAGTCGGCGACGACGGCAAGCCGATCGGCGTTTCGATGTTCAACGAGACGCTGTTCGGGATGGCGTTCGACACCATCGATCCGACCAGCGTCAGCGTCATGAAGGACGGGAGCGATGGCAAAGAGGCGGTCATCCGCGTCACCGGTCCGCTGAAGACGATCCCCTTCGTCGCGGAGTCGCTCAGGGCGCTCTACCGTCAGGTCTACGACGTGCAGTTCGCCTTCGACTTCGTGCTGACCCCCGGCACGCCGATGGTGTCGATCCGCTACGGCGTGATCAACGCGACGCCCGAGGAGATCGCCTTCGGCACCGAGGAGTTCTACGGATTCTTCCAGGCGAGCCGGACCCAGCTCGTCACCCCCGAAACGGGGTTCGGGAAGCCGCGCAACGACAGCGCGTGGGCGGGCTTCGACAGCGGCAACTTCGGGTTCGCGTGGCGCACCGTGAGCAAGCCGTCGATGAGCTTCGGAATCAACGTGAGCGGCTTCCAGCTCTTCAGCGGACAAGGCTTCGTCGCACCGGCCTGCCAGCGGACCATGGTCGACCGCGTGCAGATCATCGCGGGAGGCCCCGGCTACGACGGGCTCCGCGAGGCCGTGCGCGAGGCCGACAAGGAGCCTTCGTGGCGAACGATCAAGGGGACGCTGAAGGACGCGAAGGGCGCCCCGGTCGCCGACGCCTTCATCCACGGCACCGATGCGGGCAGCGCCTACCTCACGCGGACCAAGACGGCGGCCGACGGGACGTTCACCATCCACGGACCACCCGGCGCGCCGATCACGCTCGTCCCGACGAAACGCGGCTACCCGCAGCACGTGGGCACTGCCGTAGAAGGTGGCGAGGCAGCGCTCGTCTTCGCGCCCGAGGGCACGCTGCACGTGACCGCGACCGAGCCGGGAACGAACAAGGCAGTACCGGTGCGTGTGCAGGTGATCCCGACCGAGACGCTGCCGCCGACGCCCGCCGCGTACGGTGTCCTCGACGAGGTCGCGGGGCGTCTCCATCAAGAGTTCGCCGTCACCGGCTCCGCCGATCTGCCGGTGCCGCCGGGGGAGTACCGCGTCATCGTGAGCCGCGGCTACGAGTGGGAGCTCTTCGACAAGACGGTGACGGCCAAAGCCGGGGAGGTGACCGACGTCGCGGCCACGCTGGTGCACAGTGTCGACTCCTCCGGCATGATGTGCGCGGACTTCCATATTCACTCGAGCTACTCAGCGGACTCCTCCGATCCGGTGGTGCACAAGGTGAAGGGCGCCATCGCGGACGGCCTCGACATCCCCATCTCGAGCGAGCACGAGTGGGTGATCGATTTCCAACCCGAGATCGTGAAGCTCGGTCTGACGGAGTGGGCGTTCGGCATGGCCTCGTCCGAGCTGACGACCTTCACGTGGGGACACTTCGGCGTCGTCCCGCTCACCCCGCGCGCGAACGCGCTCAACAACGGCGCCGTCGAATGGATCGGCAACGCGCCGAAGCAGGTCTTCGCCACGGTGCACGCGCTCCCGGAGAAGCCGCTCCTCATCGTGAACCATCCGCGCAGCGACGGCATCGGCGGATACTTCAGCGCCGCGAAAGCCGACCCTGCGACAAACAGCGGCAACGATCTGTGGGACGACAAGTTCGAGGCCATCGAGGTGTTCAACGACTCCGATCTCGATGACAACCGCACGAAGTCGGTGGCCGACTGGTTCGCGTTCTTGAACTTCGGGCGCAAGATGATCGCGGTCGGGAGCTCCGACAGCCACGCGCTCCGCACCTCACCCGTCGGCTACCCGCGGACGTGCTTCTACTTCGGGCACGACGATCCGAGGCAGCTGACGCCGATGCTGGTCCGCGACG
This sequence comes from Polyangiales bacterium, assembly GCA_046593995.1. Lineage (GTDB taxonomy): Bacteria > Myxococcota_A > Polyangia > Polyangiales > JADJMO01 > JALHOE01. The sequence continues at coordinate 9,122 of JBKJQC010001218.1, read as the reverse complement.
CCGTGGCGAGCGGGAGCGGCGTCGTGAGCGGTGGTCTCTACATGACGGTGAGCGGGCCCGGCGGCGAGCGCCCGGGTCAGTCGGTGAAGCTGCCTGACGAGGGTGCCGAGTTCACGGTGACCGTCGAGTCGCCGAGCTGGATCGGCGACGCGTCGCTCGAGACGATCGTGAACGGCAAGACTGTGTCGACCACCCCCCTGACCGCGACCGGGGCAGGCCCCTCGAAGAAGTCGGTCAGCAAGGTCATGGTGAAGCTCGCCCCCGTCGCGCCGCACAACTGGGTCGTCTTCCACGCAAAGGGCACCGGCGATCTCGCGCCGCTCCACCCCGGTCGGAAGCCCTTCGCAGTGTCGAACGCAGTCTTCCTCGAGAAGTCCTAGTAGCGCCGCCGCTTTTCGTCACGGCGGGCATTGAGGCCCCTCGACCTTCCAGCGCCCTCCCACGCAGCTCGCAGGGATGACGCAGCAGTCGCCGTAGACGCACTGCTGACCTTCGCTCAGGCAGGCGGCGTCCTGCGTCGGCTCCACGCCGGGGCAGCCGTCCGCGCGCACCGCCGGCGGTGTCTCCCGGCAGACCCAGCGGGTCTTTCGCATCTCGGCCTGCATCTCGGGAGATGGCTCGACGCCGCCGCAGTAGCTGCCGGTCGTGCAGCTGCAGCTCCCACGCGGGTAGTGGCACTCGACGTTCTCGGCGTCGCACGCGCCGCTCGCGGCCACGAACGTGTCCGGGCAGGCGTCGAGGTTGCCCGGCGTCGCGTGCGGGGAGCGCGTCGGCTTGGGTGTCGGACACGCCGACGCGAGGACGAAGAGGAAGAGCGACGGCGAGGGACGTCGCATCCGGAAGCGAGTGTACCGCGCGGCTACACGGCGGTCGGCGCACGACCCGGACCACACGCGGACGACGAGCGCGACCGTGTCGCCAGAGCCGCCGGCCACGCATCGCGTCACGTCATGCCGCGGCAGGACGACCAAATCTCGGCGTAACGTTTTCGCAATGCGCGCGTAACCTTCCGCCTTCACGCTTCCGTGATGCGTTGGGGGGCCGCGCTGGGGATCGCCGTGGGCGCACACGCCGTCGTGTGGTGCGCGGTCGATCGCGTTCCGGCGCGAGCGCTCGGCGTCGTCACCGAGCAGGACGTCGTTTGGCTCGATCCGCCGCCGCCGGCACCCGAGCGCGTGCCGGTGAGTGCAACGTCACGAGGAGGCGAAGCGCGCGCAGCGGGCGAGACCGTGGATCGCATGGCTTCCGCGCCGCGCAGCGCGGTGCACACCCCGTCGAGGCCGCGCGCAGCCGCGACGCTCGCGGCCGTGCATGCACCGGACCCGATGCCTTCGAGCGATGGCACCAACACGCGCACCAACACGCGCTCGGCGTCGTCGGACTCGACCTCCGATGGCCCCGATGGGCTGGGCAAGTCGGGAGGCGCCTCGAGCGGCGGGTCGGGGAGCGCGGGAGGCGCTTCGGGGGGTGGCGGCAATGCGCTCGCGGCTCCTCTGCCGACGGTGCCGAAGCTCGTCCACGGCGCGCGACTCCTCACCCACGATCCGTGTCGGGGATACTTCCCGTATCGAGCGCCGGGGGCCGCGGGCAACGCGTCGCTCGAGGTCATCGTAGATGCCGGCGGTCACCCGACGACGGCGCGGATCGTGAACGAGGAGCCGAGCGCGCAGGGCTTCGGACAGGCTGCGCTCGCTTGCGCGCACACGCTCACGTTCGCACCGGCCGTCGACTCCACCGGACACCCGACGACGCAAGCCACCCGCATGAAGCTCACGTTCACGCGGATGCGCTGAAGGCCATCGTTCACGGTCCTGTCACTGGACCTGTACGTCGACGCGGCTGTCGCCGGCGGCGAACGCTTCCGCGCGCGCCCAGATGTCGCGCGCGGCGTCCGCGTCCTGCGACACGATCGACACTACGAACCTGCCGTCCATCGAGCGAACGCGGACCACGTCCACGCCTCCCTGCGGCTTGAGCGGATCGTTCGTGTGGAGCGCCTGCGTCTCGCTCATCGCATGGCACGTGAGCGCGCGCTGGAGATACTGCGCGGTCATCCCCGGGGTCGCAGGGACTGCGAGCTCCGCGCCCTCGAGCCGGCGCAGGATCACCTTTCCGTGGTGCTCGGGGCCGTAGATCGGGCGCGCCGCGTGGACGTTCCCCTTGTAGAAGGAGGCCGCGGCCTGCGGATCGATTACCGAGCACCCCGCGCGGGCGACGGACGCCGAACGCGCCTCCTGACGGCTGGTGGACGTTCCACAGCCCGCGACTGCGAGCAGAGCGCCCAAACAGAGCGATAGAATTGCGCCACGCATTGGGGCCTCCGAGTGTCCTGTTCGGCGAGCGAACGGACGCGTTGGTTTCGAGCAGGTACGGCGACTAGAAAGCAAATTGGAGGCCACGGTCTCGGCGTACCAAGACCGCGTTTCGCCGGGCGGACTGCCCCGACGTTTTCGTCGCCCCGTTCCAGTGTCGGTGCGGCGAGACGACACGCTCTCCGACAGTGACCACCCGAGCCGTCAGCCCCAGCCGACCTCGAGGGCCGCCGATCCGTCCTCGACGCCGATGAGCTCGACGAGCTCGTCGCCATCGAGCTCCCCTCCGTGTTCTGGATCCAGGAGCGACCGTGAGAGCCGCTGCTTCTTCGCGTGGATCTCGAGCATGCGCTCCTCGATGGTGTGCTTCGTCACGAGGCGGTAGACCGTCACCGGACGGTCCTGTCCGATGCGGTGCGCGCGGTCGCTCGCCTGCGCCTCGACCGCGGGGTTCCACCAGGGATCGAGGTGGATCACGTAGTCCGCCGCGGTCAGGTTCAGACCGAACCCACCCGCCTTGAGGCTGATGAGGAAGAGATCTGCGCGACCGCTCTGGAACGCGTCGACGCGCGCTTGGCGCCGAGCGCTCGGCGTCGAGCCATCGAGATACTCGTAGCGGATCCCACGCTCGTCGAGCTGCTCGCGCACGAGCTCGAGGAAGTCGACCCACTGACTGAAGACGAGCGCGCGGTGTCCGTTCTGGCGCAGCTCCTCGACGAGGTCGAGGAACGTCTGGATCTTCGCCGACTCTCCGCCCGCGTCCGGGAACACCAGCCGCGGGTGACAGCAGAAGCGTCGCAGCCGGGTGATCTCCGCGAGCACCTCGAGCTTGCTGTGACGGCGGCCGTGCGACGTGAAGAGCTTCTCGTGGATGCGCTTGCGGAGGAGCCCGTACCGGAGCGTGTCTTCCTGCGAGAGGTGCACCTCGTGCTGTACCACGGTCAGCGGCGGCAGCTCCCGCAGGACCTCGCGCTTCGACCGACGCAGGATGTACGGCCGCACGAGATCGCGCAGCACGAGCTCCGGCGCGCCGTGCCCCTCCGGCTCGCCGAACCCGGTGGCGCCGCTCTCCAGCGGGGTGACGAAGCGTCGCTTGAACCGCCGCCAGTCCCCGAGCAGGCCCGGCTCGAGGAACTGGAAGATGCTCCACAGATCGCCGAAGTGGTTCTCGACCGGCGTGCCCGTCGCCGCGATGCGCTGCTTCGCCGAGAGTCGGAACGCGGCCTGCGCGCGCAGCGACTCGGCGTTCTTGATGAACTGCGCCTCGTCGAGGATGGCGGTGCCCCACGTCGGCGCGCGGAGCTCCGCTTCGTCCTGCTGGAGGAGCGCGTAGCTGCACACGACGACCTGTCCGCGCGCATCCGGCGCGAGGGCGTTCGTCAGCGCGAGACCCCGGTCCTTCCCGGTGTACTCGACGGGCGTGAGCGTGGGCGCGAAGCGGCGGATCTCGCGCACCCAGTTGCCGCACACCGACGTCGGCGCGACGACCAGGGTCGGGCCTTCGTCCATCCGCGTGAGCAACAGCGCGAGGATCTGCACCGTCTTGCCGAGCCCCATGTCGTCCGCGAGGCACGCGCCGAGACCGAGCGCGGCGAGGCGATGCAGAAAGCGAAATCCCTCCACCTGATAGGGACGCAGCTCGGCGCGCAGCGTGTCCGGAACGATCGCCGCGGTCTGCGTCACTCGGTCGACGCGCTCGAGCCACGCGCGCGCTTCCGGCTCTGCCTCGACGCCGCTGTCCGCGTCGGTGAGCCGGCGCAGCGCCTCGATCGCACCGCGATGGACCTCGACCTCTACTTGCTTGCGCTTCGGCGACGAAGACGCGCGGAGGATCTCGAGCACGCGGCGCACGCGCTTCTCGACCTCGAGGAAGTCGCCGTTCGGGAGCCGGATGAAGCGCCCTTGGACGAGCGAAGGCGCACGCACGAGATCGGCGAGCGCGATCTCGGTCACCTCGTCGAGGCGCGCGCCTCCCGTCGCGAGGTACCAACCTTTGCGGCTGCGGAGTCCCACGTGAAAGCTGTCGCGGGTCACGCGTCCGGCGAGCCGCACCGGCGTGGTGTCGGACCACTCGAGCGCGCACACGATCTCGCCCGGTCCAGCGCGGGAGTCACGCAGGTCGGCGAGGAGCGACAACATCGATGACTCGCCGAAGATCCAGGTGTCGGCCTCGCGGACCAGGTCGAGCTCCCCGGGGTTCTCGGGCGGATCCTCCGGATCGGGCGCGAGGGACCGGCACGCGCTCACGAGGGCATCGACGCGCGCGCGTTCGAGCGCGAGATCGCGCGTGCAGCGGAGGCGCTGCTCGCCCTCGAGGAGGATGCTCGGCCTGCCCATGCCCGCCACGAAGAAGCGGCCCTGCGCCCCGAACGGCCGGACGCCGAGCTGGACCATCCACGCGCCGGCCTTGGAGGTGATGCGCACGCACGGCGTGGCGTCGGCTTCGACCTCTCGCTCGGCGGCGAGCTGCGGGCTCCGCACCTCGACCGCGCGGGAGAGGCTCGAGAGGACGCGCACGACCTCCGACTCGTGGCGCTTCGGGATGCGCGTTCCGACGGGGAGCGCCTCGATCACGCGACGCATGACGCTCGTCACGCGATAGACGACGACGCGGATCTCGCTCTCGACCACCACGTTGACCCCGAAGACGGCGCCCTTCGGCTCGACGACGACGCGGATGTGATCGCCGTCCTCCTGTGTCTCGACGCGGCAGGTCCCGCGCGCGACCTCGACCGGGGTGGCTGCGCGCGCGCCGTCGAAGACGCGCGGATGTCCGATGAGCGCTTCGAGCGCGTCGCTCGTCAGCTCACGGGCTCTCTCACGCGAGGAGCCGCGCAATGGAGAGCGCGTCTCGCGCGTGCAGTCGAGGACCCGACGATCTTCGAGGGGGAGCTCGTCACGGAGCTCGAACAGCTCCGCGACCGACACGCGCTTCCCCTGCGACCATCCGCTCGACGCGCGCCACTCCTGGAGCGCCGGACGGTTGAGCGTTCCGTCGGTCACGTCGAGGAACCACGCCGCGCGGCGCGTCGTGTCGGCGCTCTGCTCGTCTCCGTGCGCGCGCGAGACCTGCTCGAGCGCCTCGAGGGTCTTCTGCCACGTCGGCTTCGGCGCGAGCAGCTCCCACAGCGACAGCACCGGTGGCGTGAGCGTCGGGTCCCCCCCGCGCGCGCGGACCTCGCGCGCGTAGTACTCGGCGTCGAGCGCGCGCGCGAGCAAGAGCCCTTGCGCGCCGAGCCACGCGTACCCGGCGAGGGTCCAGTCGAGCGCGCGGTGCGTGAGGTGCTGCGCCCAGCTCGCGCGCGTCCACGGCTGTTCGTCCGAGGCGTGGTGGAGGTGCACGGTGAACGCCGTGAGCAAGAGCTCCCAGGGAGAGGCCGTGGCGCCGAGCTGGTGGACGTCGAGTCGCTTGCTGCTTCGGTTCGGGGTCGCCGTCGGCTCGCTGCGGTAGCGGAGGAGCGTGCGGAACGCGCGCGCGACCCCGCGCTCGGTCTCGCTCTGGCCGATCGCGAGGAGCTGCTTCGCTGCGCTCGTTCCCTCTCGATGGGCCGGCTCGGTGTCGCGCGCGCAGAGGAGCAGCGCGAGGATCGGAGCAACCGCACCGTATGCCGGGAACGACGAGCGTCGCCCGCGTCCGCCATCGAGGGCGGTGCCGAACGCGCGCGCGATGAGCTCGTCAGCCGCGGGTCGATCACCGTCGACGAAGCGCGCCGCCGCGAGATAGCCGGTAGCGGACGGCGAGACGAGCGTCGTCCGTCCCGTGAGCAGTGCGTGCTGGTGGAGGAGCGCTTCGACGCGGCCGGCGGACTCGGTGATGGCGTTCGCGCGCAGCCAGTCCACGAGCGCGCCGCACGGCGTGAGCTCGTCGAGGCAGCTGTGGAGCACCTGCTCCGCCACGCTCGGCGCGGCGTCTCCCCAAGTGCGCTCGAACCACGTCGCGTCGAACGGCTCGCAGACGCTCTGCCGCAGGCACTCGGCGGGCGCTCGATACGGAGTCCGGCGCGGCGGCCTCCGCGCGGTCACCCACGCTGCGTACGCCTCGCGGTCTCCCGCTTGCAGCGCGACCGTGACGTCGCTCACCGAGCGGCTGCCGAGGAGCGCGCGCATCTGGCGAGCGATCGTCACGAGCTCGCCGGAGGTCGCGAGGGCACGCAGCACCGGTTGCTCGTGGGCGGGGTGCACCGCGAGCTCACCGGGCGCGACGACGACGAGGAAGCCCGCGCGCACGCCCTCCGCGGACCACGCGACGGCGTCGGGACGGAGCTTCGCGAGGACCTCGCGATCGAGGACCTGCTCGACCGCGATCGCCCCTAGCGAGCGGCGATCCACCGCGCTCACCGTCTCGAGCGACAGGGGATCCAGAGACGGTGACAACGCGAGTGCGCGTACCAGCTCCGGTGACCGCTCACAACGCCGGCTCGTGAAGACGCTCGATGCGAGTAACACGACCTCGCGTTCGGCGACGCGTCCACTCGCACGTGGCCTGTTGGCCGAGCGCACGATCCAACCGCCACGACACGGGGCGAGCGGTGGCGGCGAGCTAGCACCACCCTGCCCTGCGGTGTAGCTTGGCCCGATGCGTTCGATTGCCCGTTTTGCACTCTCGAGCGCTGCGCTCATGGCCTCCGCTTGCGCGCCGTCGACCCCGCAGGGCGCCGACGTCAATGATGCTGCGGTCGCGCTCTCACCTGGCGCGACGCCGAGCACGACGACCGTGACGACGACGATCGACCGAGCGCGGCGCGCGTACGTCCCGACCGGGATCGGCGCGGAGGATCCGCGCCTCCCGGTGGTCCCGCGCGGAATCGACGCGAAGCTCGAACGTCGCGACGACGCGATCACGGTGCGCGGTACCCACGCGTCCGTCGCGCTGACGCTCCCGTCCGATGCCGGACGCCCCTTCGTCCTCGCGTCACGCGGCACGCGCATCGCGGTCCGCGCCCTCGACGCGAAGCCGGTGGTCGCGAAGATCGAGGGCAATGCCGTCGTGTACCCGGGCGCATTCGCAGGCGCGTTCGGCACGGGCACGTGGATGCATCTGCCCCTCGCGGACGGCGTCGAGGAGCTCGTCGAGCTCGAGCGCGCCCCCGAGCAGCGGGCGCTCCGCTACGAGCTCTCGCTCGAGAACGTCGCCGGCCTCCGCCTCGTCGAGTCGCGTGTCCTCGAGGTGCTCGGCACGGGTGGAGATCCCATCTTCCACACCACCGCGCCCACGATCGTGGACGCCAACGGCGCCACGCGCGAAGGCACCCTCTCGATCGAAGGATGCGCGTACGACGCGAGCGGCGCAGCACCTTGGGGACGCCCGGCGACGGCGCCCGGCGCGGCGAAGTGCACCGTCGTCGCGCGCTTCGACGACGCGAATCTCCGGTATCCGATCCTGATCGACCCGGCCTGGACGAGCGCGGGGAACATGGCCGTGGCGCGCTACGGACACCGCGCGTCGTCGGTGAAGCTCACGTCGGGCACGGTCTGCAACCCTGGCTGCGTGTTCATCACCGGCGGCAAGGCCGCCGGCGGCACGTATCTCAGCAGCGCAGAGGTGTACAACGAGTCGACCAAGACTTGGGGGACGATCGCGAGCTTCACCACGCCGCGCTATCACCACGCCGCCGCGGGCTACATCGGTAGCGCCGGCGCGGGCAAGGTGATCGTCGCCGGTGGCGAGAGTGGCTCGTCGGCGTGGACCGCTGGTTCGTACGTATGGACCGCGGGCGGCACGAGTTGGGTCAGTGGGGGCGTGATGCCAGGCGGCGCTCGTACCGACTCGGCGTTCGCGGTGGCCGACAGCGGCACGCAAGGAACGTTCTACGTACTCGGCGGCACGCAAGGGAACTCCACGAGCGCCAAGGTCGACAAGTTCGGCGATCTACGTGGCACGCCGACGTGGGCCGCAGTGACCGACCTGCCGGCGACGAACGCCGCCGCCGGCGCGGCCGCGGCGTACTCGACCAGCGGAACGTCGTACAACCGCATCGTCGTCGCGGGGGGGCGTACAGGCACGACGCCGCTCGCCACCGTGTGGTCGTCGCCCAATGCCACGATGGGCGGGCCGATCACGTGGACGTCGTCCGGTACGCTGTCGATCGCACGCCACGATTCCGCCGTCGCCATGGCGGGCAGCTTTTTCTCCGGCTCGCGCATGGTCATCGCCGGCGGCACACCGGCCACGAACAAGATCGATACCTACAACTTCGCGACGAACCTCGTCGCAGCGGGCACCGCCGTTCTCGGAGCCGCGCGCGCGCAGACCGCCGCGGCCGCGGTCGGCGGGGCGTTCGCGACGCAGGCGGTGGTCGTCGGCGGCAACCCCTCGTTCAATACCGTCGATCTCGTCAACCCCCTCGGGGACGGCGTCGGCACCACGGTGCGAACGGGTGTCAACGGGCGCGCACAGCCGACGGCGACGACCCTCAGCGATTTCTCGGTGCTCGTCGCCGGCGGCTACGACGGCAGCGGGACCTACGCGACCACCGAGATCTTCCTACCCCAGGCCAACGGCAACGCCTGCGTCGGCGGTGCCGACTGCACGAACCTCAACTGCGCCGACGGGTACTGTTGTGGGAGCGCGTGCGCGGGTCAGTGCCAGGCGTGCAACCTGCCGGGGAGGCTCGGAACCTGCACCACCGTGACTGCCACGAACGGTCCGGTGGGGTACCCGGCAGGCCAGGCCGTCACCGGGTTCGGAACGACGCGCACGGTGTGCAGTGGCTACGGCACCAGCTGCGGGACGCGCTGCGACGGCACGTCGGGCACGGCGTGCACCAACGTGCCCGATACGACGGTGTGCGTGGCACCAAGCTGCGCCGC
>JBKJQC010001035.1:0-3665 GCA_046593995.1 Polyangiales bacterium | reverse complement strand
TCATCGGCGCGACGACGAGCAGCATGATGCAGCCGAAGAGCAGGAAGAGCGGGCCGACCATCTGGACACCGGCCTTGGCCGCGAGCTCCTCGGCGCGGACCGAGCGGCGCATGCGCGCGATGCCGGCCTGGATCTGCAGCACGTCGGCGACCGGATTCCCGCGCTCTTCCGCCTGGATGACGGCGTTCACGAACTCGGTCACCTGATCGGTCGGGACGCGCGCCATGAAGTCGAGGAGCGCTTGCTTGCGCGTTCGACCGAGCTGCAGCTCCTGGAGGATGCGCGTGAACTCCTCGACCATCGCGTCGGTCGAGTCGCTCGACTTCTCGACGACCTGACGGATGGCGCCCGGGAAGTCGAGGCCGGCGCTCATGGCGAGCGCCATGAGGTCGATGGTGAACGGCAGGCCGCGGTTCACCTGCTTGAGGCGTCGCTCGGCCTCGCCGCTGATCGTGAGGTACGGGAGCGACGTGAAGAGCGGACCGCAGACGGCGACCATCATCCCGCCGGTGCCGCTCAGCAGGCCGAAGACGGCGCCGAAGAGCAGGCCGCCGAGGAAAGAGACGATGCTCAGCCCGACGTACTCCTCGGGGGTGAGGCCGTTCCAGTCGCCCGCGAGCGCGAGCTGCCGGTCGAGCGACGCGCGCAGCTCGTCGCCGATGACACCGCTCACGCGGACGCCGAGCCAACGCACGAGCGGCTCGATCTGCGCCCACGCAGGGTTCCCCTCGATCGCGCGTCGACGCTTCAGTCCCCGCATGCCGAGCCGCGAAGCGACGCGGGTCGGGGCACCGACGACGGCGTACGTCACGAGCGCGATCGCCGCGCCCACGGCGGAGGCGACGGCGTAACGGTAGGTGCCGTAGTCGAGCGTCATGTCAGAGGTCCACCGAGAGGATCTTGCGCGCGAGGACCAACGACGCGACCCAGAACAGCGATGCGATGACCGCGATGGCATAGCCGGAGATGCTGGCCGTCAGCGGCTCGAAGTACCCGGGCGACACCGCGTTGATCATGAAGCAGAGGATGAAGGGGAAGACGGCGAGCACCCACAGTTGCATCTTCCCTTCGGCGGTCTTCGTGCGGACGACGCCCTCGAGGCGCTTCATCTCACGCAGCGAGTTGCCGATGGTGTCGAGGATCTTCGGCAGATTTCCGCCGACCTGGCGACCGACGAGGATGGCCGAGAGCGCCGTGTCGAGCTGACGGCTGCCGACGCGGCTCGCCATCAACAGCAGCGCCTGATCGAGCGTGCTGCCGATGCGCATCTCCTTGTTCGCGAGCTCGATCTCCTGCTTGAGCGGCTGCGGAGTGACCGGCGCGATCGACTTGAAGGCGTCGCCGATGCTCGGCGTCGACTTGAGCGCGTTCGCGAGCGACATGATGAAGCCGTCGATCTGGTCCTCGATGTCGATGACGCGCTTCTTGCGGAGCTGGCCGATGTACCACGCCGGCCCGAAGATCACCGCGGCCGCGAAGAGGACGGGCATCGGCAGATCCGCGAGCAGCCACCCTGCGAACACGAGGAACAACCCCGCGAGCTGCCCGTACGCGATCCGATCCGGAGGGCTGAAGACGAACATCCGCCGCAGCTCGCGCCCGAGGTACGCGACGTAGCGGCCCCAGTACCGTCGCGGCAGCCCCGCAGGATCGGCGACGATCAGATACGTCAGGAGGAACACGCCGAAGCCGATGGCCGGCAGCGAGATCCACTTGATGGCGAGGAGATCGATCCCGAAGAGCTTCATCGCGCAGCCTCGCACCACTCGGCTGCGGTCCAGGGTCTAGGGTCTAGGGTCGAGGGCCTCGAGAGCGAGACCGAGAGCGGGAGGAACGAAGGCCAGAGCGCGGAGGGGTGGAGCATCGAGCCGCGCGCGCAGCGCTGCTCTCGGACCCTAGACCCTAGACCCTGGACCCTAGACCTCACAGGTAGTGCTCCCCGGGTTTCACGAGGCCCATCACGATGAAGGTATCGAGGTACGAAGGCAGGTACCCGGTCGCCCGGTACTCGCCGAGCACCTTCCCGCCCTTGCCGGTGCCGGTCCGGACGTACTCGAAGATCGGGCGGAGCTCGATCTCGCCCTCGTCGCTGATCCCGATCACCTCGGTGATCGCCATGATCTTGCGGCTGCCGTCGGAGAGGCGCGACTGCTGGACGATGAGGTGCACGGCGCCGGCGATTTGCTCGCGGATGGCGCGGGACGGCAGATCGACGCCGCCCATCAGGACCAGCGTCTCGAGGCGACCGATCGCCTCGCGCGGCGAGTTCGCGTGCGTGGTGGTCAGCGAGCCGTCGTGGCCCGTGTTCATCGCCTGCAGCATGTCGAGCGCTTCGCCGCCGCGGCACTCGCCGACGACGATGCGGTCGGGGCGCATGCGGAGCGCGTTCTTCACGAGGTCGCGAATCGTGTATTCGCCGCGTCCCTCCATGTTGGCGGGGCGGGTTTCGAGCGAGACGACGTGCGGCTGCTTGAGCTGCAGCTCGGCCGCGTCCTCGATGGTGACGATGCGCTCGTCGGAGGGGATCGAGCTCGAGAGGATGTTGAGGAGCGTCGTCTTTCCGGAACCGGTGCCGCCGGAGATGACGATGTTCTTCTTCGCGAGCACCGAGCGCTGGAGGAAGAGCCCCATCTGCTCGGTCAACGCGCCGTAGGCGATCACCTTCTCGAGGGTGAGCGGGATCTTGGAGAACTTGCGGATCGTGATGCACGATCCACGGAGGGCGAGGGGGCGGATCACCGCGTTCACGCGCGAGCCGTCCTTCAGACGCGCGTCCACCAGCGGCGACGACTCGTCGATGCGGCGGCCGAGGGGGGTGACGATGCGCTCGATGACCGCGCGCACGCGCTCGTCGTCGGTGAAGCGCGCGTCGCTCTTCGTCAGCTTGCCGTTCTTCTCGACGTAGATGGTCTGCGGATCGACGACCATGATTTCGCTCACCGTCGGATCGGCGAGGAAGCGCTCGAGTGGACCGAGGCCGAGCGCTTCGTCGGCGAGCTCGCCGACCAGCGTGTCCTTGTCGATCCCCGCGGGGATCCGCGCCTCCATCTGCTTCACGATGCGGCGCAGCGCGGTCAGCACGCGCGGACGCATCGACGGATCGTCGAGCTTGGCGGCGTCGATCGTCGCCAGATCGAGGTTCTCGAGGAGCGCCTTGTGGACGTCGCGACGGAGCTGCACCTCGGGGCTGAGGCCGCCGAGCGAGGGGACCTGACCGGTCGCGTCGGGGGAGGGAGCTGCGGGCTCGGGGACGGGAGCCGCGGGCACGGCGGCGTCCACGGCACGCGGCCGCAGCTGCGGGGCCACCGCCGCAGAGATGGTCGCGGGAGCCACGGTCTGCGGTCGCGGGAGCAACGGGGGCTTCTGGGGCTGGGCCGGACCTTGCACCGTCGCCGCCGTGCGCGGGGCGCCCGCGCCGGTGCCATCCGCTCGACGCACCGGCACCGCGGCGTCGTGGTTCACGATGATGCTCGGCACGTCCGGCTGGGGCGCGGCAGGCTGGGCCGGGAACACCTGCAGGGTGAACGTGCCGATGACCAACGGCGTCCCGTACGCGACGTCGAGCGACTCGCGGCGGAGGACCGTCTCGCCCGCCATCGTCCAATTGCTCGACACGTCCTCCACCCGCATCGCGGCGTCGCCGAGCATGATCTTCGCGTGCTGAC
>JBKJQC010000902.1:0-9704 GCA_046593995.1 Polyangiales bacterium | reverse complement strand
CGGCATCGAAGCGCCAGCCGTGGAACGGGCACTGGATCTCGCAACCTTCGACGGTGCCCCCATGCCCGAGGTGAGCACCGAGATGGGGGCAGAAGGCGTCATGCACATGGAGCGTCGACTCGTCGTCCCGCCAGGCGACCAAGTGACGGTCGAAGTAGTAGATCGCCTTGGGGTCGCCGGTGGGGAAGTCCTCGGGATAGCCGACGCAGAACCAGCCGAAGGGCACCGGGAACGGGAAGCGCTGCGCTGTCATTGGTCAGGCCTCCAGCTTGAAGACTCGCTGAGCGTTCTCGCGTAGGAACTTGGGCCAGACGTGATCCTTGAAGGGCACGTTCGGCAGCTCGCTGAAGATGCGCTCGAGCGACAGTCCCATCGGAAAGTATCCGGCGTACATGATCTTGTCGGCGCCGCGGGTGTTGGCGTAGTCGATGATCGTCTGCGGGTAGTAGCGCGGCGCGAACGCGGAGGTCGAGTAGTAGAGGTTCGGCCACTTGAGCATCAGCTTCACCGCGAGCTCCGTCCACGGTTCGCACCCGTGGCGCGTGACGACCTTGAGCTCCGGAAAGAACCAGCACACCTCGTCGAGGAGCGCGACGTCCTGCACGCCCATCGGCACGCGCGGACCGGGTACGCCGGCGCAGATGCAGATCGGGATGTCGAGCTCGGTGCACTTCGCGTAGAGCGGGTAGAACTTCTTGTCGTTGATCGGCACCTGCGGCACGTAGCCGGCGGGGAACGCGGTCGCCGCCTTGATGCCGAGCGTCTCGTGGGCGCGGACCAGGGCGCGCACGCCCTCCATCCCGAGGTTCGGGTTCACCTGGAAGCTGCCGAAGAAGCGATCGGGGTGCTCCTTCACCGCGCGTCGGCCTTCCCTGTCGCCATTCTCCGGATCGACGCCGATCATCGCCTTCTCGATGCCGAAGCGATCCATCTGCTCGAGCACGAGCTTCACGTAGTCCGACGACTTCCCCGGGTTGGGAAGGTTCTTGAACATGTACTGCGCGGGGAACGCGAATTGCTCGCGGCTCTCCTCGTCGAGCAGGAGCGGGCGCAGGAAGTCGTAGCGCGCCGGCTCGTTCTCGACCGGGATCTGCATCATCAGGTCGATCGCGCGGATTCCATCGGGCATGGGCATGGTGCTGGACATCGATAGTAGAACATGTTTCAGTTTTGGTCATGGGGAACCATACGAGCAGCCCGGAGCAGCTCCGCGCACGGTACGTGCTCGAGTACACGTACCGTCGCAGCCTCGGACCGGTGACCGGCCGCTTCCTCGCTGGCCTCCGCGACGGTCACTTCTACGCGTCGAAGACGAAGGCCGGCCGCGTCGTCGTCCCGCCGACCGAGTGGGATCCGGAGACGGGTGAGCCGATCGCCGAGCTCGTCGAGGTGGCCGAGACCGGCACCGTGACAAGCTGGACGTGGATCCCGGAGCCGCGACCGCGTCACTTGTTGCAGAAGCCCTTCGCGTGGGCGCTCGTGAAGCTCGATGGCGCCGACACTGCCATCCTGCATGCGGTCGACGCCGGCTCACCCGACGCGATGAAGACGGGGATGCGCGTGCGCGCCACCTGGAAGGAGACGCGCACGGGCTCGATCACCGACGTCGTATGCTTCGTGCCCGACGACGCACCTGCGAGCACCGAGTGGCCGAAGTCGCTTATCGGAGGGGGCGGCGACGTCGCGCCGATCAAGTCGATCAAGTCGCCGATCCGGTTCGAGTACGACGTCGACGCCGGGCGCGACAAGAGCCGCTTCCTCCGCGCCTGCATCGAGGGGCGCCTGATCGGCGGTCGCTGCCCCAAGTGCACCCGCGTCTACACGCCGCCGCGCGGGTGTCCGACGTGCGGAGTCGAGACGGGCGAGGAGGTCGCGATCGAGGACCACGGCATCGTCACCACGTTCTGCATCGTCAACGTCCCCTTCGAAGGTCAGACGATGAAGCTCCCGTACGTGTACGCGAGCATCGTGCTCGAGGGCGCCGACGTGCCGATCTTCCACCTGGTCGACGGCATCGAGCCGTCCGACGTCCGCATGGGGCTCCGCGTGCGGGCCCAGTGGAAGCCCGTCGAGGCGCGCACGCACAGCCTCGAGTCGATCCGCTCGTTCGTGCCCACCGGCGAGCCCGACGCTCCGTTCGAGAGCTACCAGGAGCACCTCTGATGTCGGAGAGGGTGATGTCGGGCATGAAGCGTCGCGATGTCGCGATCGTCAGCTTCGCGAAGAACGTCGTCGATCGGTCGAACCTCGACGACACCGAGCTCTTGCTCCCGGTGATCAACGCCGCAGTGGAAGCGTCGGGAGTACCGCGGCGAGAGATCGGCTTCACCGTGTCCGGCAGCTGCGACTTCGTCGGCGGCCGGCCGTTCTCGTTCGTCATGGCAATCGACGCGATCGGCGCCTGGCCGCCCATCGAGGAGTCGCACGTCGAGATGGACGGTGCGTTCGCCCTCTACGAAGCGTGGCTCCGTCTGCAGCACGGCGACATCGACGCTGCGCTCGTCTACGCGTTCGGCAAAGGGTCGCAGGGAAGGTTCGACGACATCCTCGCGCTCCAGCAGGATCCCTACACCGTCGCGCCGCTGTGGCCCGACGCGACGAGCATGGCTGCGTTGCAGGCGCGCGCGCTCCTCGACTCCGGCAAGCACACCGAGCGTGACTTCGCGGCCGTGGCGAAGCGCGGGACCGATCGTTCGATCGAGCAATTGCTCGCGGCACCCTACGTCGCCTCACCGCTCCGGGCGCACGACTGTGGGCCGTGGAACGACGGCGTCGCCGCGATGGTGCTCGTCGCGGGAGACCTCGCGCGCAGCGTGAACAAGCGGCCGGCGTACATCCGCGGGATCGATCACCGCATCGAGCCCCACCACCTCGGCCTCCGCGATCTCACCCGCTCGACCTCGACCGAGCGGGCCGCCGAGCGCGCGGGCCTCTTCGAGACCCCCGTCGACGTCGCCGAGCTGCACGCCCCGTTCTCCCACCAGGAGCTCATCCTGCGCTCCGCGCTCCGCCTCGGAGACGACGTGAAGATCAACCCATCCGGCGGCGCGCTCGCCAACAACCCGCCGATGGTCGCCGGCCTCCTCCGCACCGGCGAGGCGGCGACCGCGATCATGAACGGCGCCGACCGCGCGCTCGCGCACGCGACATCCGGCGCGTGTCTCCAGCAGAACCTCGTCTGCGTGCTGGGAGCCTGAGAATGCCGACAACACGAACAAACCACGGAGGAACGGAGGGACGGAGGTTCGAGAGTGTGCTGCCGCGCGCTCCGCACCCAGTGCCCGCTGCTCCTCCCGATGCACCGGTCTCGACAAAGATGACGCTGATGTCTCGACCGTCAGAGCAGCGAGGAAGGGGCGATCGGCAGACTTCTCGAACCTCCGTGCCTCCGTGCCTCCGTGTTCAATCCGAGCTGTCCTGGGTGCTGCGATGAACCGCTGCGCGGTGATGGGGATCGGTCAGACCAAGTACGCGGCCAAGCGCGACGACGTCTCGATCGCAGGGCTCGTACGAGAAGCGGCGTTGCGCGCGCTCGAGGACGCGGGGCTCGGGTTCGGCGACATCGACGCCGTCGTCCTCGGGAAGGCCCCCGACTTTTTCGAGGGCATCATGATGCCCGAGCTCTTCCTCGCGGACGCCCTCGGCGCCTCGGGTAAGCCGATGATCCGCGTCCACACCGCCGGCAGCGTCGGCGGCTCGACCGCGATCTACGCCTCACACCTGATCACGACCGGCGTGCACGAGCGCGTGCTCACCGTCGCGTTCGAGAAGCAGTCGGAGAGCGACGCGATGTGGGCGCTCTCGCCCAAGTACCCGTTCCAGCCGCCGCTCCTCGCGGGTGCCGGCGGCTACTTCGCGCCGCTGATCCGCGCGTACATCAAGCGCTCGAACGCGCCGGCCGATACCGGGATCATCGTCGCCGTGAAGGATCGCCTCGCGGCCCTGAAGAACCCGCTCGCGCACCTGCACATGCCGGAGATCTCGAAGGAGTCGGTCACCGCATCGCCGATGCTGTGGGATCCGATCCGCTACCTCGAGACCTGCCCCTCGTCCGACGGCGCGTGCGCGATGGTCCTCGGCAGCGAGACCGCCGCGAAGCGCACGCCGAAGCCGCCCGCCTGGGTGCACGCCGTCGCGATGCGGAGCGAGCCGAACCTCTTCGCCGGCAGGAACCAGGTGGATCCGCGCGCCGGCCGCGAGTGCGCAAAGGCGCTCTATGCGCAGGCCGGGATCACGAGCCCCCGCAAGGAGATCGACGTCGGCGAGATCTACGTCCCCTTCAGCTGGTTCGAGCCGATGTGGATGGAGAACCTCGGCTTCGCCGACGAAGGGCAGGGGTGGCGCATGACGGTCGAGGGCGTCACGGCGCTCGACGGCGCGCTCCCGATCAACGCGAGCGGCGGCGTGCTCTCCACGAACCCCATCGGCGCGTCGGGCATGATCCGCTTCGCCGAGGCCGCTCTGCAGGTCCGCGGTCAGGCCGGCGCACACCAGGTCGACGGCGCGCGCCGCGCGATGGGCCACGCCTACGGCGGCGGGTCGCAGTTCTTCTCGATGTGGATCGTGGGCAAGGAGCGCCCGTGACCTCGGCCGAGATCCGATTGAACACGGAGGCACGGAGACACGGAGGATCGAGAGGTCTGCCGATCTCTGCCACCAGGCCTCGCCGGTCACCCGGCCCGCAAGGTCCTCGACGTGTCGAGAACGCCCCGACGAAATGGAGCGGCGACGACGTCGTACGAAGCGCGCGGCAGCACACTCTCAGACCTCCGTGCCTCCGTGCCTCCGTGTTCAATCTGATCGTGTCGTCCGCGCCGAGGTGAGGGGAAGAGTCATGGAATACAACATCGCTGATCTGTTCGAGAGCCTCGTCGACGCCATTCCCGAGAAGGAAGCGCTCATCTCCGCCGGCAAGCGGCTGACGTATCGGGAGCTCGACAACCGCGCGAACAAGCTCGCGCACGCGCTCTCCGCGCGCGGCATCGGGCCGGGGAGCCACGTCGGGCTCTATCTGTTCAACGGCGCCGAGTTCGTCGAGGCGATGCTCGCGCTCTTCAAGATCCGCGCGGTGCCGATCAACGTGAACTACCGCTACGTCGACGAGGAGCTGCGGTTCCTCTGCGCCAACGCGGATCTCGCGGGCATGCTCTTCCAGCGTGAGTTCACGCCGCGCGTCGCCGCGATCGCTGCGAGCGTTCCGACGCTGAAGACGTTCGTGGTCGTCGAGGACGGGAGCAAGGTCGAGCCCACTCTCGAGTGCACCGAGTACGAGACGCTGGTCGCGACGGGCAAGGACGGTCGCGACTTCCCCGAGCGCTCGGCCGACGACCTCTACGTGATCTACACCGGCGGCACGACCGGCATGCCGCGCGGCGTGATGTGGCGCCACGAGGACGTGCTCTTCGCGGGTCTCCAGGGCGGGAACCCCGGTGGTGCGCCGATCGAGAAGCCGGAAGACCTCGCCGGCAAGGTCGCGGAGCGCATGGCACTCAACCTGCTCCCCGCCGCTCCCTTCATGCACGGCGCCGCGCAGTGGGCCGCACTCATCGGCCTCTTCTCCGGCGGAAAGGTCATCCTCTCCCCGGGGCGCTCCTTCCAGCCGAAGGACGCGTGTCGCCTCGTGACCGAGGAGAAGGTCACCACCATGACGATGGTCGGCGACGCGATGGCGCGGCCACTCGTCGACGCGCTCCGTGAAGGCGGCGGCGCGTACGACATGAGCTCGCTGATGGTGATCTCGTCCGCGGGCGCGATCCTCAGCGACAGCGTCAAAGCAGATCTGCAGGAGCTCCTGCCGAACACGATGATCCTGAACTCGTTCGGCGCGTCCGAGACGGGGCACCAGGGCACCGTCTATCCGGGCGGCGTTCCCGGCGCGCGACCGCGCTTCTTCATGGATGGGAGCAGCACCGTCCTCGACGACGACCTGAAACCTGTTGCACCAGGCTCGGGCATCGTCGGCAAGCTCGCGCGCACCGGTCACCTCCCCATCGGGTACTACAAGGATCCGGAGAAGACGGCCGCGACGTTCCTGAAGATCGACGGCGTGCGCTGGGTCGTCCCCGGCGATCTCGCGACGGTCGAAGCGGACGGCGCGATCACCGTCTTCGGGCGCGGCGCGGTCTGCATCAACAGCGGCGGCGAGAAGATCTTCCCCGAGGAGGTCGAGTCCGCGCTCAAAGCGCACCCGGCGATCGAGGACGCGGTCGTGGTCGGCATCCCCGACGCGCGCTGGGGCGAGCGCGTCACCGCGATCATCCAGCCGCGCGAGGGTCAGACCGTCACGCTCGAGCTGATCGACGTGCACTGCCGCACGCACGTCGCGGGATACAAGATCCCGCGGCAGATCCGCGTGGTCGAGCAGATCGTCCGCCACCCGAGCGGCAAGCCCGACTACCGCTGGGCGAAAGATGCGATGTTGTCGAGCGGCCTCTCCGGAGAGACTGCCCAGGGAGAGGGCTGAGTGTTCATCGACTACACGCCTGAAGAACGAAAGCTCCAGGAGCACCTCCGTGCGTATCTGGGAGAGCTGATCACCGAGGACGCGCGCGAAGAGTTCCGTGGCTCGGACGGCGGCGGCCCCCGCTACCACGCGATCCTGAAGAAGCTCGCCACCGACGGTTGGCTCGGCGCCGGCTGGCCCAAGGAGTTCGGCGGTCAGGCGCGTCCGGCGATGGAGCAGGCGATCTTCTTCGACGAGATCCAGCGCGTCGGCTTCCCCATCCCGTTCCTCACGCTCGGCACCGTCGGCCCGACGCTGATGAAGTACGGCACCGAGGAGCAGAAGCAGTTCTTCCTCCCGAAGATCCTCGCCGGCGAGATGCACTTCTCGATCGGCTACAGCGAGCCGAACGCCGGGACCGATCTCGCGTCGCTCACGACCAAGGCCGTGCGCGACGGCGACCACTACGTCGTCACCGGCCAGAAGATCTTCACGAGCCTCGCCGAGCACGCCGACTACGTGTGGCTCGCCGTGCGGACCGACCAGGAAGCCCCCAAGCACAAGGGCATCTCGATCCTGATGGTCGACACCAAGCTCCCCGGCTTCTCGTTCACGCCGATCCATACGCTCGGCGGCAACCGCACGAACACGACCTACTACGACGGCGTCCGTGTCCCGACGTCGATGCTGGTCGGCCGCGAGAACGAGGGGTGGCGGCTCATCACCACGCAGCTCAATCACGAGCGGCTCGCGCTCTCCTGCCCGGGGCCGACGCAGGCCCTCCACGAAGAGGTCGTCGCGTGGGCCAAGCAGACGCGCGTGATCGAGACGCCGTGGGTCCGCGAGAGCCTCGCGAAGTCGCACGCGATGCTCGAGGTCGTGAAGCTGATGGCCTGGCGTCAGGCCTCGAACATCGAGGCCGGCAAGCTCGATCCCGCGGAGTCCTCGAGCGTGAAGGTCTTCTCGAGCGAGTCGTTCGTGAAGATCTACCAGCTCCTCCTCGAGGTCCTCGGGCCGGAGGGCGCGCTCAAGGTCGGCTCTCCCGGCGCGCTCATCCGCGGTCGCATCGAGCAGTACTACCGCACGACGCTGGTCTTCACGTTCGGCGGCGGCGTGAACGAAGTGCAGCGCGACATCATCGCGACCCTCGGGTTGGGGATGCCTCGCTCACGTTGAAGAGGTCTAGGGTCTAGGGTCTAGGGTCTAGGGTTCGAGACGAGAGAGAAGTCTCGTTGCGTCCTCGCCCCGCGCGACCTTCTGCCCTGGTCCGTTCGCGCTCTCGCTCTCGTCTCGTTCTCGCACCCTAGACCCTAGACCCTAGACCCTAGACCCAGCCCGCGAGAGCAGACGCCACGTTCCCGCACCAAGGACGACATGGACTTCAACAACACCGAAGGTCAACGCGCGATCGAAGAGCTCTCGCGGAAGTTGTTCGCGGAGCGCCTGAGCCAGGCGAAGCTGCGGGAGATCGAGGCGAGCGAGGACCGTTTCCCGCGCGCGCTGTGGGACGAGCTCGCGAGCGTTGGTCTCCTCGGCTGCGCGCTCCCCGAGAAGCATGGCGGCGGCGGTCACGGGTTCCTCGAGCTGTGCACCCTGCTCGTCGAAGCGGGACGCGCCGTCGCGCCGGTGCCGCTCTACGCGACGTTGGTCCTCGGTGCGCTGCCGCTCCTCGAGTTCGGAACGGAGGCGCAGCAGAACGCGTTCCTCCCCGGCGTCGCCGAGGGGAAGATCATCCTGACGGCGGCGCTCGAAGAGCCGCGGAGCCACGAGCCGTTCGCCCCGGCGACCGTCGCGCGACGCTCCGGTACGGACTTCGTGCTCGACGGCGTGAAGACCGTGGTGCCTGCCGCGCATCTGGCCGAGCGAATCCTCGTCTCGGCGCGGACAGCCGAAGGGCTCGCGCTCTTCCTCGTCGATCCCAAGGCGAAGGGCGTGACGATCGAGCGACAGATCGCGACCAACGGCGAGGTCGTCGCCCGCGTGACGATGTCCGCGGCCGTGATCTCCGCGGACGATCGCGTCGGCGACGATGGGCAGCGCATCCTCGAGTGGCTGCTGCCGCGGGCAGTGGTCGCGCTCTCCGCGATGCAGGTCGGCAACGCAGAGCAAGCGTTGCGCACGACCGCTGCCTACACGACGAACCGCAAACAGTTCGACAAGCCGATCGGCTCGTTCCAGGCGGTCGCCCAGCGCGCCGCCGATGCGTACATCGATCTCGAGGCCGTGCGCCTGAGCATGTGGCAAGCGGCGTATCGCATCGCGAACGATCTGCCCGCGACCGAAGCGGCTGCCGTCGCCAAGTACTGGGCTGCCGAGGCCGGACACCGCGTGGTCTTCGCCGCGCAGCACCTCCACGGTGGCATCGGCTTCGACCTCGAGTACCCGCTCCACCGCCACTACACGCTGTCGAAGCAGCTCGAGCTCACGCTCGGCTCGGCGTCCGTGCAGCTCGCGAGGCTCGGCGCGCTCATCGCGGCCGCGTAGCGCTGGACGCGCGTTGACACGGAAGTAGAACATGTTCTACTCAGGTCTCGGAGGACGCATTCATGTCGCGCTACTACACGCCCGCCATCCCGAACGGCTGGTTCCAGGTCGCCTATGACCACGAGGTGAAGCCGGGGGACGTGCTCCCGCTGAAGTACTTCGGGAAGGACCTGGTCCTGTTCCGCACCGAGAGCGGCGTGCTCGGCGTGCTCGACGCGTTCTGCCCGCACCTCGGCGCGCACCTCGGCCACGGCGGCAAGATCACCGGCGAGTCGATCCAGTGCCCGTTCCATGCCTGGCAGTTCGACACCAAGGGGGACTGCACCGGCGTCCCCTACGCGAAGCACCTCCCGCGCAAGGCGGCGATCCCCTGCTGGTCGATCAAGGTCCTCGCCGGGATGATCATGGTGTGGCACCACGCCGAAGGCGCGCCGCCGCAGTTCGAGATTCCGGACGAAGTCCCGGAGTACGGCGCGAACGGCGCCCGCAACGAGGAGTGGACCGACTACGAGCTCCGCCGCTGGAAGATCAAGACGCGCAACCAGGAGATGGCCGAGAACGCCGTCGACTCGGTGCACTTTCACTATGTGCATGGCACCCAGAACATGCCGGTCTCGGAGGCCGAGGTGTTCGGGCACATCCTGCGCGTCTTCTCGGGGACGGGCATGGAGACGCCGCAGGGCCACGTCGACGGTTCGGTCGAGAGCCTGAGCTACGGCTTCGGGCTGGGGCTGGTGCGGTTCAAGGGCATTGTCGAAACGCTGCTGATGAGCTCCGT
>JBKJQC010000742.1:0-4845 GCA_046593995.1 Polyangiales bacterium | reverse complement strand
CTCTTCCGAGTCGTCGTCATCATCAGAGTCGACGCTGATGTCACGATGCTGCGACTCGAAAGAGTCGGACGAAGAGAGCGACAAGGCCTCGAAGGATTGATCCTCCTCGCCGCTCGGGCTCGCGCATGCGCCGCGCGCGCCCGCCCGATTGAACACGGAGGCACGGAGGCACGGAGGCCCCCAGAGTCTGCCGATTGCTCCGCTGACCATCTCGACGCGTTCACTGGCCTCGAGGCCGTCGCGTGCAGGGGCACCCGCGGCGTCGTTGCAACGCGCGCGGCAGCACTCTCGTAGCTCCGTGCCTCCGTGCCTCCGTGTTCAATCGGAGCGCGCGGAGATGTCTCGTCAGACGCTGATGGAGCCTTTGCGGAACTCGCTCTTCGCGATCTTCACGTTCACGCAGGCGGGCTTCCCCGCGCGCACCGCTTCGAGCGCCTTGTCGAGCGCAGGGCCGACCTCTTCGGGGCGTTCGGCCCAGAAGCCGACGCCGCCGCACGCTTCGACGACCTTCTCGTAGTGCGTGTACTCGAGCGCAGTCGCGACGGCGCGTTGCTCGCCGTAGAGCTCGACCTGGCCGCGGCGGATCTGCGTCCAGCCGGCGTCGTTGCCGATGACCGCGAGGACCGGCAGCTTCTGGCGCGCGAGCGCTTCGAACTCGAGGCCGTTGAGACCGAACGAGCCGTCGCCGTAGATCAGCCAGGTGACGGCGCCCGGCCGCGTGCAGGCGGCGGCCATCGCGTAGCCGGGACCGACGCCGAGCGTGCCGAGCGGACCGGGATCCATCCAGATCTGAGGGTGCTGCATCTTGAGGACGTTGGCCGCGGTCGCGACGAAGTCTCCGCCGTCACCGATGACGATGTCTTCCTTGCCGAGCCGCTTGTCGATCTCGGCGCAGAGGCGGAGCGGGTTGACCGGCGAGTCGTTCGACTCGATCTCGGCGGTCATCTTCGCGCGCGACTTGGTCTCGGCGGTGCGGATCTCCGAGAGCCACGCCGCGTCCTTCTTGGTCTTGCACGCGGCGAGGAGCTGCTCGATCACCAGGCCGGTATCGCCGTCGATCGCGACGTCGATCTTGCGGTTGCGACCGAGCTCGCGCCCTTCGAGGTCGACCTGCACGACCTTCGCGTCGGGGTTCACCGCGCGGCCGTAGTCGAGGCGGAAGTCGAACGGCGTGCCGAACACCAGGACAAGGTCGGTGCGGCCGAGCGCCTGGCGCCGCGAGCGCGAGAAGAACGACGGGTGCGCGAAGGGGAGGGCGCCGCGCGCCATGCCGTTGAGGAAGAAGGGGATGCCCCACGCGTCGGCGGCCTGCTGCACGACCTCGCGATTCTGGGACCAGCGGAGCTGCGTGCCCACGATCGCCATCGGACGTTCGGCCTTCGAAAGGAGCTCGGCGGCGCGCGCGATCGCGTGCGGATCGCCGCCGGCGCGCGGTGGCGTCATCGGCGCGGTCGCAGGGAGATCGGTGTCGTCCGCGAAGTTCATCAGCATGTCGAGCGGCATCTCGAGGAACACCGGGCCCGGCAGATCGGCCTGGGCGACGCGGAAGGCGGCGTCGATGTACTCGACGAGGCGACGCGTCTCCGGGACGCGCACGGCCCACTTGGTGATCGAGCGCATCAGCTCGATGTGGTTCATGTCCTGCAGCGAGCCCATGTCCGTGAGCTGCGACGGGCCGGCGCCGCCGATGATGATCATCGGGATGCCTGCGCGCTGCGCGTTGGCCGCCGCGGTCACCACGTCGGTCACGCCGGGACCCGCGGTCACGGCGCACACTCCGGGCTTGCCGGTGACGCGCGCGTAGCCGTCGGCCGCGTGCCCGGCGGTCTGCTCGTGACGCACGTCGACGACGCGGATCTCTTCGTCGAGACACCCGTCGTAGATCGCCTGGATGTGCCCACCGCAGAGGGTGAACAGGTGGGTCGTCCCGTGTCGCTTGAGCGCCTTCGCGACCAGCCGGCCGCCGTGGACCATCGTCATGAGCGCGGGCATATCAAGGCGGCGCGCGGGCGTCTCTCGTGGGACCGAGGATTTCGCGTTTCGGTGCGTCCGCGGCGGGTGGGACGGAGCGTTCCCGTGGTGACGTCACGAATGCGTCCCGCGGCGGCAGGCCGTGCGACGCTCGAGATCCGATGGCGAACTCGCGCCCGCAGACGCACGACCCCAGAGCTCGGTCAGGTCCCCGCCCTCGCGACGGGAACGAGCGCGTGGTGGGGCTCGTGTTCAAGGTGTGGAGTCGCTTCTACGACTTCCGGCTGCCGCAGCAGCTCTACTACCGGCGCATCCACCGCCGCATCCTCGAGCGCTGGCAGCCGGCGCGCGGCGAAGCGATCCTCGACGTCGGCTGCGGCACGGGGCTCTTCCTCGACGAGCTCGCACAGCGCTTCGACGGGGTGTCGCTCACCGGCGTCGATCTCTCGCCGGACATGCTGCGCGAGGCGCGCCTCCACGCGCGCGCCGGCTCACGCTCGGGAGGCAGCCCGAAGCCGAACTTCATCGAGGCCTCCGTCTACGAGCTCCCCTTCGAGAGCTCGACGTTCGACGTGGTGCTCAACACCATCTCCTGCCATTTCTACCTCGAGCAGGTGCGCGCGTTCCGCGAGATCGCGCGCGTCCTGCGGCCCGGCGGGCGCTTCTATCTCGCGGCGATCACGTTCGGCCCGCGCACGCCGCCCTTTGGCTTCGCGGTCTACCACCCGGAGCACGTGCTCCTCGCGCACCTCCGCGAGGCGGGCTTCGAGCTCGTCGCGCGCGAGCGCATCCGCCCGGCGACCGTGCTCTTGTCCGTCCGCCGGATCTGAACTCACGGACCACGCCGTGCTACGAGCCTCCTGACATGGCGGTGAGCCTCCTCGCGCTCCTCGACGACATCGCGACCATCCTCGACGACGTCGCGGTGCTGACGAAGGTCGCCACCAAGAAGACGGCCGGCGTCCTCGGCGACGACCTCGCGCTCAACGCACAACAGGTCGCGGGCGTGAAGCCGGAGCGCGAGCTGCCGGTGGTGTGGGCCGTGGCGAAGGGGTCGTTCGTCAACAAGGTCATCCTCGTCCCCGCTGCCCTCGCGATCAGCGCGATCGGACCGTGGGCGGTCACCCCGTTGATGATGATCGGTGGCGCCTTCCTCTGCTTCGAGGGCGCCGAGAAGCTCGCGCACGCGTTCTCTCACCGGAAGGGGGAGGACGAGGCGCACCACGAGGAGCTCGTCAAGGCCGTCGCCGACGAGCAGGTCGATCTCGTCGCGCACGAGAAGGCGAAGATCAAGGGCGCGATCCGCACCGACTTCATCCTCTCCGCGGAGATCATCGTGATCACGCTCGGGACCGTCGCCGAAGTCGACTTCGCGCGTCGCGTGACCGTGTTGGTCGCCATCGGGTTGCTCATGACGGTCGGCGTCTACGGCCTCGTCGCAGGCATCGTGAAGCTCGACGACGCCGGGCTGCACCTCAGCCAGCGCGAGGGCGAAGGGGGCCTCGTCCGCATGCAGCGGTCGCTCGGGCGCGGGATCCTCGTCATGGCCCCGTGGCTGATGAAGACGCTCTCGGTCGGCGGGACGGCCGCCATGTTCCTCGTCGGCGGTGGGATCCTCGAGCACAGCATCAAGCCGATCGACAAGTTCTTCGCGAAGATCTTCCCCGTGAACGCGCTCGGGAACGTGCTCTCCACGCTCGGCGAGGCGCTGGTCGGCGTCGTCGCCGGCTTCATCGTGCTCGCCGTGGTGCACACCATCCAGAAGGCGCGCGGCAAGCTTCCGTCAGACCCGTAGCCGCCGAGCGAGCGTCGTCCGCCGCTCCTCGCCGCGCGCGTCTCGGACTGCTTGGCGCAGCGCCCACCTCGAGCCGACGAGGACGACGAGCTTCCGCGCGCGCGTGACGGCCGTGTAGAGCAGCTTCCGCGCGAGCATCACGAAGTGCTGGTTCACGAGGCCGATCACGACCGCCGGATACTCGCTCCCCTGCGCCTTGTGCACGGTGCAGGCGTAGGCGAGCGTGAGCTCGTCGAGCTCCGCGTCCTCGTACTTCACGTCGCGTCCTTCCTCGAGGCGCACCGTGAGCTCCTGCCCCTCTCGATCGACGTCGCTCACGAAGCCCACGTCCCCGTTGAAGACCTCGCGATCGTAGTCGTTGCGCATCTGCATCACGCGATCGCCGATGCGGAACGTCGTCGTCCCGCGCTGCACCGAGGCGCCGGTCGGATTGAGCCGCGCTTGTAGGTCGACGTTGAGCGCCTTCGTGCCGACCGAGCCGCGGACCATCGGCACGAGCACCTGCACGTCGCGCCGTGGATCGAGCCCGAACGCCTTGGGGATCCGTGTCTCGACGACGTCGACGATCGTCTGCGCGGCCTCCTCCGGCGTCCCGCGCTCGATCACGAACAGCTCGCCCGACGGCGCGCGCGTGCGCTGCGTCGCGGGACCCGGCGGCGACGGCGTCGGCTCCTCGCCCCGGAGGATAGCGTGGGCGCCGGCGACGATGCGTGAGGAACCCGCTTGGCGGAACACCTCGGTCAAGCGCGCGGTGGGGATGATCCCGGACTGGATGCAGTCGCGGAGCACGCTCCCGGGGCCGACCGACGGCAGCTGATCGACGTCGCCGACGAAGACGAGCCGCGCGCCGTCCGGCACCGCGCGCACGAGCGAGTGCGCGAGCGCGACGTCGACCATCGACGACTCGTCGACGATCAGCGCGTGCTGCTCGAGCGGGTTCGTCTCGTCGCGGACGAACGTCATGCTGCGCGCGTCGACCTCGAGCAGCCGATGGATCGTCGTGGCCGCGGTGCCGGTCGCCGCGGTCATGCGCTTGGCGGCGCGGCCGGTCGGCGCGGCGAGCGCGGTCTTCAGGCGCG
>JBKJQC010000560.1:0-7157 GCA_046593995.1 Polyangiales bacterium | reverse complement strand
CTCGCCGCGGTGGCCGCGTTCCTCGGTGCCGGATTGACCACTGTGACCGACGTCGCAACGGACTGGCTGTTCTGGTCGGCCGCTGGGCTCGTGGCAGCATCGACAGCCGAGACCGCGACCGTGCCGCAGGAAGGACGGGAGCCAGGCGCTGGGCGTAGACGCGGCCGCGGAATACCACGGCTCGAGCGGCGCCTGGGCAGAACCGCGATGGCCATCGCGTACGCCCCAGCGATCCTGGGCGTCGCCCTTGCCTTCACGGGCGTGCGCGCAGCGGACGCGTCGCGCCTCGCGGAGACGAGCGAGGGTCGGAGACTGCGCGGGGCGTCTGCCGAAGCCACTGAGGCTGCCGTGCGGTCGACGGTGGCGGACGGCGGCCGCGCCGCGTATTGGCATGTCCTTGGGCTCGCGTACGTCTCCGCTTCGCGATGGCGAGAGGCGGCCAGCGCGTTCGAACGCGCACGATTACTGGCGCCATACGACATCAAGTACGCGGGTGACGAAGCGAGCGCACGATTGTTGCTGGCATCGACGGGAGACGTGGCGGCGCGCGGCGCGGCCCTGGGCTTGGGCGATGACGTCATTCGTATCGACCCGCACAATCCGCGAGCCCATCTCATCCGGGCGACCGTGCGACAGGCCTCCGGTGATCTCGGCGAAGCCGTAGTTTCCGCAGAGCACGCGCTCGCGCTTGATCCCGGATCGGAGAACCCCCGCCTGTACGTAGTCGCGACGCAGTTGCTCGTCGCGAGTGGCCGCGCGAGCCGCGGAGTGGAGGTCGCGCGCGAAGGCGTGCGCGTGCTCGGCGCGTCAGTCCCATCGGTGCCGCTCAGGATCGAGTTTGCTCGCGCGCTCGTGGCGACCGGCGACCGGGCTGCGGCCGTCGCCGCACTCGACGCCGCGTTGACGATCGCGCCGAACGAACGTACCGCGCGACAGCTTCGCGCTGAGATCGTCGCGGGCACCCGGTGATCGGTACACGGCAGGCCCCCGCGCCGCGCTGGCGAGAGGTCGTGGCTCTCCTCGGTTTCGGCGACATGCTGGTCACGACTGTGGCGATGGCCTTCGCGATCGTGCTTTGGTCCTTCCTCCCGACCGAGTTCCTCCCGGGTCCCTTCTTCCCGCATTGGATCGCTGCATCGATCCTGGCTTGGATCGTCGCGCTTGGGTTCGTGGATGGGTACAACGTCGTAGCCCCGACGTTCTGGCGCTCGTCGCTCGCTGCGGTAGCCCGTGCGCTTGCCATACTGCTCCTCCTCACCGCCGCAGTGTTCTTCGTTCTGCCGTTCTTCTTTCCACGCGGCGTCGGCGCGCTCGCGCCGTTCGTCGTTGCGATCGCTCTGCTCGCGTGGCGATCGCTCTTCCTCTACGTCGCTCGCGCCGCTGACTTGAGCCGCCGGATTCTTGTTCTAGGCACCGACGAAGCGTCCATTCGTGTCGCTCAACTGCTGCTTCGTGGCCCCGTAGGTGTGTCCTACCGGCCCGTGGCGTTCCTCAGCGGTGCTCCCGACGGCCCGTCGGAGATCCTCGGCCTCCCGGTACGGCGCTCACCAGATTCCCTCTGGGATGTGGTCCGTGATCTGGACGTCGATGAGGTCGTTGTGGGTGCCGAACCTGAGGTCGCGGAGTTGGGACGGGTCGCCCTCGTGGAGTGCTTCGCCAGAGGGATCGTTGCGACCTCAGCAGTGGGGCTGTACGAAGCGCTGAGCGGCCGTGTGATGGCTGCAAGCCTCGGTACCGCGTGGTACACGCAGATCCCGACCGAGCCGAATCGCCCGTACCTGGTAATAAAGCGTGCCATCGACATCGTCGCCGTCGTGCTGACAGCGCCACTTACCCTGACGCTGGGGGCAATCGTCTCTCTGGCAGTGCGCCTCGGATCAGGCTCGCCCGTGTTCTATCGGCAAGTCCGGCTCGGCGAGCGGGGTGTGCCCTACGTCATCCACAAGTTTCGCACGATGCAGGTGGACGCAGAGGCTAACGGAGCCCGCTTCGCCACGCATAGCGATCCGCGGCGCACGGCGCTCGGCCGCCTTCTCCGCCGCTCTCGCCTTGACGAGATTCCTCAGCTCTGGGATGTCCTCGCAGGACACATGAGCCTCATCGGTCCGCGACCGGAGCGTCCCGAGTTCATCGACCGGCTACGGGAGAGCATGCCGTTGTACGAGGCCCGCTCGCTGGTGCGGCCGGGGTTGACCGGGTGGGCCCAGGTACGCCTTCCGTACGCGAGCGATCTCGACGAGAGCCTGATCAAGCTTGAGTACGACCTCTATTACGTGAAGCACGTGGGTCCGCTGCTGGACCTGAGCATCGCGCTTCGGACATTGGCCATCCTGTTCCGCTTCGCAGGTCGCTGATCTGCGCGTTCTGCAGGTCATCACGTCCGGGGAGCACGGTGGTGCGCAAGCGCACGTCGTCGAGTTGGTGCACGGCTTGCTCGAGGCGGGTATCCGGCCAGAGGTCGCGTGCGGGCCGGGCGATTGGCTCCCACGGCAGCTCGCGGGGCTCGCGACCGTCACGGTCGTGCCCTCTTTGGGGCGCAAGCTCTCCCCCGTGTCAGATTTGCGTTCTCTCATGGCGCTCATCGCACTCGCACGCGGTTCCGACCTCGTGCACACGCACAGCGCGAAGGCGGGCTTCTTGGGCCGCACAGCCGCGTTCCTCGCCCGGCGGCCCTCCTTGCACACTTCGCATGGCTCGTTCCTGGCAGAACCAATGTCCCCGATCCGCCGCGCGATTCTCCGCGCAGCGGAGCGGATGGTTGCAGGGCGGACCGCACACCTGTTCGTCCTGTCGCACGCTGACTTGGATCTGTTGCGTCGCACCGGCCTGTACCTGATGGTGGCCTCGTCACTCATCCGGGTTGCGACTGAACGAATTCGGCATCCCACGGGCGTATGGACTTCGCCCGCGGGAGTGCCCGTTGTCATCACCGTCGCCAATTTCTATCCGAGCAAGTCCGTGGACTTGCTCATCTCGGCCTTCGTCGAGGTCCAGCGTCAGATCAGCGGCGTCCAACTGATGATCGTGGGTGACGGACCTGATCGCAAGGCCCTCGTCGCGCAGGCGGACCGCGTTCCGGGACACGCGATCCGATTTGTGGGTCGCGTCGAGGATCCTTCCGCGGCTCTGCTGTCATCGAGGATCTTCGTGCTGTCGTCGCGGAAAGAGGGTGTCCCACTCGCACTGCTCGAAGCGCTTGCGCTCGGCGTGCCGTGCGTTGCGACTGCGGTAGGTGGTGTGCCTGAGCACGTCCATGAGGACGAGGCCGTCCTGGTCGCGCCGAACGTCGGCGCGCTCGCGCATGCGATGGTCGAACTTCTTCGCGAGCCCGATCGCGCAGCGGATCTCGGATTCCGCGGTCGGCGAGCGGCGGAACGATACGTCCGCGCATCCACGCTCGGACCGCTGATCGCGGCATACCGCGCCGCGGTCAGCGCGTCTCGGTAACTACACTCGCTCGCTGTGACACAGTTACCTCTCCGCGACCCGAAGCCGCTCGTGCTTGCGTCATCGCGGTCTGTCCGCGAGGCAATCGAACGGATCGAGGCAGGTGGCGCGGGCATCGCTCTGCTCGTCGACGACGAGGGCCGGTTGAACGCGACGCTCACCGACGGCGACGTCCGGCGCGCCCTTCTTCGGGGATCGGACCTGTCCGTACCTGCAATCTCGATCGCGAGTCGCTCCCCGGTCGTCGCACCGGCTGCGATTACGCGTGCTGACGCCATCCGGCTGGTCCGCGAGCGTGGAATCCGACAGTTGCCATTGATCGACGCGGCCGGCCGGCCCGCGGGCCTACTGCTCGACAGTGATTTGGTCGGCGTCGCGCGCGCGGAGCCGGTCATCGTGATGGCCGGTGGCCGCGGATCGCGCCTCGGTGCCCTCACGGGCGAGACGCCGAAGCCGCTCGTGGCGGTCGGCGGGAGTCCGATCCTCGAGACCCTGCTCACGCAGCTCGTCGCCGAGGGATTCACGACGTTCCTGTTCGCAGTGAATTACCTCTCCGACCGTATCGTCGCGCACTTCGGTGACGGCTCGAGGTTCGGCGCGAAAATCGACTACCTGCGGGAGGACCAGCCGCTCGGAACGGCCGGAGCGCTTCGGCTGGCCGCCGACCGGCTGGACCGCACGTTCATCGTGCTCAACGCGGACCTCTTGACGACGGTGCGATTCAGCGAGCTCGCCGATGCGCATCACCGCTGCCACAACACGCTGACCATGGCCGTCACCGAGACCGAGGTCAGCCTGCGCTACGGTGTCGTCCGTGTCGAAGGCGATCGCGTGACCGGCGTCGAGGAGAAGCCGACGATCCGCGCGTTGGCCAACGCGGGCATCTACATTGCCGAACCGGCGGTGCTCCGATACGTACCGGAGGGAGTGTCGTCGATGCCCGAGGTGGTCAGTGCGCTCTTGGCCGCGGGAGAGCCGGTCGGGCACTTCACGATCCACGATCTCTGGCTCGACATCGGCGAGCTCTCCGACCTCGAGCGCGCGCACTCCCTCATGGCGCGGCTGCGCGACGAGGAAACGAGATGACGGACTGGTCCGGCACCCGCGTGCTCGTGACCGGAGCTGGCGGATTCATCGGAAGCCATGTCGCCGAAGCCGCCGTGATCGCGGGCGCGGACGTCAAGGCCCTCGTCCGGTACAACTCGCGCGGCTCGTGGGGGCACCTCGACGCATCGCCGCAGCGCGACCAGATGGAGGTGGTGCTCGGCGACATCCGCGATGCCGCGAGCGTGACCGCGGCAGCGACCGATCGAGATGTGATCCTCCACCTGGCAGCGCTGATCGGTATTCCGTACTCGTACGAGGCGCCCGACTCGTACGTGCGGACGAACATCGACGGGACGCTGCATGTCCTCGACGCGGCGCGCTCGAATGGCGCGCGGGTGGTCGTCACGTCGACGAGCGAGGTCTACGGGACCGCGCAGGCCATACCGATGAGTGAGTCACACCGCTTGAACGCGCAGTCGCCGTACGCGGCGACCAAGATCGGGGCTGACATGCTCGCGCTCTCATATCACCGTTCATTCGGCATGCCGGTGTCGGTTTTGCGGCCCTTCAATACCTACGGCCCGCGGCAGAGCGCGCGTGCGGTCGTACCGACGATCGCGCAGCAGCTCCTGGCGGGGGACATGGTCCGGATCGGCTCGCTGACTCCAAGTCGCGATCTGACGTTCGTGACCGACACCGCGCGCGCGTTCCTGGGGATCGCGCGCGCCGATAGCGCGGTCGGCCGCGTCGTGAACGTTGGCTTCGGAAGCTCGGTGACGATCGGCGAGCTTATCGAGCGGATCGGCCGCATCGTCGGTCGCACTCCCCAGATCCAGCAGGAGGACGCACGCGTCCGTCCGGCCGCGAGCGAGGTGGAACGATTGCAGGCGGATGCCTCGCTCGCGAATGAGCTGTTCGCCTGGCGACCGACGGTCGGCCTGGACGACGGTCTGCGTCGCGTGGTCGAGGCATTGCGCGCGGGTGACGAGATCGTCCGCACCCACAGCTACGCTCGATGAAGACCGCGCTCCGGCGAATCCCGCTCTCGATCCCGGAGCTCGGGCCGGAAGAGCGGGCCCGCGTGCTTGCCGCCCTGGACAGCGGTTGGGTCTCGACCGGCGGACCACTCGTCGGCGAGCTCGAGCGCGGGATCGCGCAGCTGCTGAATGTTCCGCACGCCGTTGCGGTCGCCAGCGGGACCGCCGCGATCCATCTCGGCCTCGTCCTCGCCGGCGTCCGTTCTGGGGACGCGGTCATCGTCCCGCCGCTCACCTTTATCGGCACCTCGAACCCGATTCTTTATTGTGGAGGGGTCCCGATCCTCGTGGACGTTCGTGAGAGCGACGGGACGCTCGATCCCGACGCGCTCGCCGCGTATCTGCGCGACGGAACGACCCGCGCCGACGGCGTCCTCCGCGACCGGACCACCGGTGCCCCCTTGCGGGCGATTCTTCCAGTGCATCTCTATGGAGCGCCCGCGGACCTTACGCGCATCTCAGCGCTCGCGGCCGACGCCGGCCTCGCGGTGGTCGAGGACGCGGCCGAGTCGCTTGGATCTCTTCTCGACGGACGCGCCTGTGGGTCGTTCGGTGTCGTGGGCTGCCTCTCCTTCAACGGCAACAAGATCATCACCACGGGCGGGGGCGGCATGATCGTGACGAGTGACGAGCGGCTCGCGCGCCGCGGACGTCATCTGTCGACGCAAGCGCGGATCGATCCGATCGAGTACCGGCACGACGACGTCGGCTACAACTACCGGCTCACGAACATCCAGGCCGCGCTCGGGCTGGGACAGCTCGACACCTTCCCGCACCGCCTGGAGCGCAAGCGCGCGATGGCCGCGCGGTACCGAAAGCGGCTCACCGGCATGCCACTGCGTTTCTTGGAACCTTCGGCGGGGAGCAGGAGCAACTACTGGCTGACTGCGATCGTGCTCGAGGACCCCACGCTGCGCCAGCCGCTGCTCGCGGCCCTCGACGGGGCCGGGATCGAGTCGCGTTCGTTCTTCGTTCCATTGCAGCACCAGGCGCCCTATTCCGGCATGGCGAGGTGGGGAAGCCTCGCCCGGTCGGATGCGCTCTACGCGCGGGGCCTGAACCTGCCGTCATCCGTCGGATCGATCGACGAGGACATCGACCGAGTATGTGACGTCGTGACGGCGTTCCTCGCCGCCGGGTGAGGCCCCGCATCATCCTCGATTTCAGCGACGATCCAGCGGTCAAATCCGACGACCCGACGATTACCGCGAACCCGCTGGTCGCCCTGTCTACGGGGACCCCGACGCTCGCACCGTACGGACGGGCCGTCTGGCCCAGCGTCCGCGACGCGTCGCTCGCCTGGCGGCGCGGCGGCTCGGGTGTCTCGCTCGTGCGGGCCGAAGGGCTTCCGGATGCGATGTGGTGGGCCGCCGTCGACGGCGCATTCGAAGCTCGCGGCGGCGTCGTCGATCTTCTGTATCGCGCAGCGGTCGTCGACGCTGTGCTGAGCGACCGGCCAGGTCCAGTCGTCGCCATCGGCACCGAGGACGAGCCGTGGCTCGCCGCCACGACGGCCGTCTGCGCGGCGCGTTCGCGGGATCTGCACATCCGGAGCACATCACCGGCCCACTCAGCTGATGTTGTGGCCTCGCGCCGAAGGCGCCGGAGCAGCAGGCTCGTGCGCCT
>JBKJQC010000556.1:0-9670 GCA_046593995.1 Polyangiales bacterium | reverse complement strand
GCCGACGAGCGACGTGAGGGCGCGGCCGCGATCGGCAGACTCTCGCCCCTCCGTGCCTTCGTGCCTCCGTGTTCAATCCGATCTGCCGTCGTGCGTTCGAGAATCACGCTCGGTGATCTAGTCACGTCGTCTCGACGGCGGGGTCGGCGACGACCGGAGGCGGCTTCTTGGTGCCGGGGGTGCCCGGGAGTGTGCCCGGTGTCGGCGTCGGCGGCGGGTAGGGATGAATGGCCTTGAGGCCACCCGGCATCGGGGGGGCGGACGGCGCGGGGTGCACGCTCTTCATGCCTCCCTTCACGGGGTACGGCTTCGCGGTCGGCGTCGGCCCGACCGGCACATACGGCTTGGGTGGCCCCTCGGTGACCGTCTCGAGCGCGCCCATCCCGGGAAGCGGATCGCTCGGCTTCGCCTTGGCCTTCGTGAAGTACGTGCGGATCTCCGCGGGCTCGGCGCGATCCGGTGCGATCTCGAGCTCTCCCGTGCGCGAGAAGGGCTCGCGCTGGCAGGCGAGCGCCGTGGTCGCAGCGAGCAGCGCGGCGACCGTGGGGAGGAGCGACCGCCCGGAACGTACCGCCGCGACGTCGCGTACTGCGGTGCCGCGCGGGATCGGGTTGGGAATCGGCTTCCGACGCGGGTCCATGCTCTTCCTACGGGCGGCTCGGCGATTCGATCTGTCCGGGATTCGTGGGAAGCTCGGGCCTCCATGAAGCGGTGCATCTTGGTCGTCGTGCTCGGTGTGTGCTCGTGTGCGGGGAGCGACGAGCAGGCGCAGGAGGGGCTCGACGCCAGCGCTGCCGATGTCGGGGAGGACGCGGACGCGGACGCGAACGCCGACGCGAACGCAGATGCGAACGCGGACGCGAAGACCGAGGCGGGGGCGAGCGCAGACGCGAAGACGGACAGCGCTATCGAGAGTGGTGCCGATACGACCGTCGTCGACGTCGGTTCCGACACGGGATCCGCGGCCGACACGCTCACATCGCCCGACGCGCGCGATGCGCGCGATACGAGCGATACGAGCGATACGAGCGATGCGAACGATGCGAACGATGCGAGCGACACCAACACGTGGGTCACGGCGCAGCACGTCCACATCATGATCTCGAACACCTGCGTCGTGACGGTGTCGCCGACCTCGTTCACCGTCCCCGCCGGCGAGAAGCTGAAGCTCAGCTATCACAACCACAGCACGTCGTATCAGGCCGACGTCCGCATGATGTACAACGGCGGCTACACGGATCTCGCCATGGGCGCGACCTGGAACGAGACCTACGAGCACTGCTTCGGGCCGTCACCGTCGCAGGGCTGGGCGGACATCAGCATCCCCGGTGGCGGCAGCTCGAGCTGTCCGAAGGTGCGCCTCCCGATCACGTGCCTCTAGCTGCCCTCAGAGGAGCTCGCGGTAGAGCTCGACGTTGCGCTCAGCAAAGGCGCGCCACGACAGCTCGCGTGCGCGCGCGAGGCCGCGCTCCTTCATCACACGCGCGCGGTCGGGGTCGGACGCGCGCTGGAGCGCGCTCGCGATCGAGAACACGTCCTCCGGATCGCAGTACTCGGCGGCGTCGAGGGAGACCTCGGGCATCGACGAGCGGTTCGACGTGACGACCGGGCAGCCGGTGGCGAGCGCCTCGCTCGGCGGGTTCCCGAACCCCTCGTAGAGCGAAGGATGCAAGAGACAGTGCGCGCCGTTGTAGAGCGCGATCAGCTCGGAAAACGGGACGCCGGAGAGGAAGTGCACGCGATCGGCGACGCCGAGATCGCGCGCGATCGGACGGAGCGCCCGCTCGCCGGCGCCGAGGCGCTGGACCAGTGCATAGTGCATCGACTGATCGCCGCAATCGTCGCGGAACGCGCGCGCGAACCCGCGGAGCGCGCGCTCCTGGTTCTTGTAGCCGGCGAACTGACCGACGGTGAGCACGAAGCGCTTGGCCCCGGGGAGCCATTTCTGCCGTGCCTTCTCGACGAGCTCACGGTCCTCGAGCACGCGGAACTCGGGAGAGACGCCGAGCAGGGTCACGCTGGTGCGCGCGGCGGCGGCGGCGTCGAGCGTCGCGATCTCCTGTCGGGTCGCGTCGCTGATCGCGGCGATGCGCGTCGCGTGCTTCAGCGTCTGGCGGATGCCCTGCTGGTAGAAGAGCGTCTCGACGTAGCCAAAGGGCCCGGGCGAGCGCGCCCAGTGCGGATACTTCACCCACATCACGTCGCACAACGTGACGAGCGTCCGCATGCGGAGGCCGGCCGGGAGGATGTTGAACGTCGCGTGGAAGAGATCGACGGAGCGTAGATCCACGACGTGCGGCAGGTACAAGAGCGTCGCGGGACCGTTCGCCTCCTCGGGGACGACGACATCGCGTGTGTTGTCGCGCGGCGAGAGCCTCGGCGGCCCTTTGGGGTGCTTGAGGAAGAGGAAGTCCCAGTCGGGGCAGAGCTCGGGCGCGTGATCGACGAGCGCCTGCACGAGGGGCGAGATCCCGCTCGGGCGCTCGCGGATGTATCGACAGTCTATGCAGACGAGCTTGCGCGACACGATGATCACCGATGCGCCCGGTCGTAGGCCTCCAGGTCGGAGTCGACCATCAACTTCACGAGATCCTTGAACGTCACCTTGGGGCTCCAGCCGAGCTCGCGCTTCGCCTTGGTCGGATCGCCGAGCAGCACGTCGACCTCCGCCGGACGGAAGTATTTGGGGTCGACGACCACGTAGTCCTTCCAGCTCAGGCCGACGTAGCCGAAGGCCTCGTCGAGGAACTCGCGGACCGAGCGGGTCTCGCCGGTCGCGATCACGTAGTCGTCGGGCTTCTCTTGCTGGAGCATCATCCACATCGCCTCGACGTAGTCGCGCGCGTGGCCCCAGTCGCGCTGCGCGTCGAGGTTGCCGAGGCGCAGCTCCTTGGCCTTGCCCTTCTTGATCGCGGCGAGGCCGAGGGTGATCTTGCGCGTGACGAAGTTCTCGCCGCGGCGCTCGCTCTCGTGGTTGAAGAGGATGCCGTTCGACGCGTGGAGGCCGTGCCCCTCGCGGTAGTTCACCGTGAGCCAGTACCCGGACACCTTGGCGATGCCGTACGGCGACCGCGGGTAGAACGGCGTGCGCTCGCTCTGCGGGGTCTCCACGACCTTGCCGTACATCTCCGAGCTCGACGCCTGGTAGTAGCGGATGGCCTTGCTCCCGCCGCTGATCTGCCGGATGGCGTCGAGCAGACGCAGCGTGCCGTTCGAGTCCACGTCCATCGTGTACTCCGGCATCTCGAACGAGACAGCGACGTGGCTCTGGGCCGCGAGGTTGTAGACCTCGTCCGGCATCACCGTGTTGAGCGCGCGCAAGAGCGAGTTCTGGTCGATCATGTCGCCGTAGTGCAGCTCGATGCGATCGCGGATCGCGTCGATGCGCCACGTATTGAACGAGCTCGAACGGCGCACGATGCCGTGCACCTCGTAGCCCTTCGCCAAGAGGAGCTCGGCGAGGTAGCTGCCGTCTTGGCCGGTGATGCCGGTGATGAGCGCGCGCTTCTTGGACATGACGGGGGTCTCATAGCCAAGAGCGGGGGGGATGGGGAGCCACCCGCCTCTCGTCCCGGCGCGAGGGGTCTTCGGACGCAGCGCGCTACGTGCAGCGGATCACTTCGGGCGGACGCTCGCGACCAGCGCGTCGAAGTCCGCGCGCGCGGCGGTCACCGAGGCTTCGGGGCCGGTCATCTTGAAGAACCAGCGCGTGTCGGCGTCGAGCGGGACGATCGCCGCGAGGAGGGCCCAGCCGGGCTTCGGGCCCTGCGGCGCAGCGCCAGGCATGCCGCCGCCCGAGAACGTCCCCTTCAGCTCGACGATGGTCACGTCCCACGCGCCGACCTTCTTCGTCGTCTGCTTCAGCGTGGACTTCGCTGCCACGTCGAACTGCCCGACCCAGCGATCGACGTTCGCCTCCACCGCGCCGCCCGCGATCGACACCGCGAGCTCGGGAGCCTCGGTGTCGGTGCCTTCGGTCTTCGCCTTGTAGGTCGCCTTGCGCATCGAGCTCGGGTTGTCGACGCGCGTGAAGCGGGCCGGAGCGTCCCACGTGAGCTCACGCGCCGGGCCCGACGGTGGCTTGGCGCCGGGAGCCGCCGTCAGACCCGGTCCCACGGCGCTCGCGAGCGGCGATCCCTTGTTCGGGTTCGACTGCGGGTCGGGCTCGGGCGTGCGGCTGCACGCACCGAAGACGAAGGCGAGGGCAGGAAGGGCGATACGGATCGACGCGTTCATCGTTCGGTGCGAGCGTACACGCCCGTGGCCTCCAACGTATGGCAGGGGCGCTTGCGACCGATCGTCATCGCCGTCGGATCGCTGGTCCTCGCGCTCGGCATCTGGGCGATCTTCTTCCGCGGCTCCGACGAGGACGCCGTCCGCAAGGTCGTGGCGCGGCTGTCGACGATCGCCAAGGTCGACGGCGTCGAGAACCCTGTCATGCGCGCGACACGCGTGCGCTCCGAGGTGCACGAGGTGTTCGCGCCGGACGCGAAGGCGATCATCTCCGAGCTGTCCGAGGCGCCGCTCGGACGCGACGGCGTGCTCGGCGCCGCGATGCAGGCGCCGCAGCTGTGGGCGACGGTCGACCTCTCGATCTCGGGCGTGCGCGTGCAGATCGATCCGCCGCTCGGCGCGGGCGTGAAGAAGAGCGCGCGCGTGGATGCGCTTGCACTGTTGAGCGGCGCGCGACACGGCGGCACGAACGATCGCGACACCCGGCGGATCGCGGTGCGTCTCGAGGAACGCGACGGCGCCTTCCGCATCGTGGAGCTGACGGTCTACCCGCCGGATTGACATGTGCGGCCGCTTCACGCTCACGCTCCCCGACTTCGAGCAGCTGACGAAGCTCCTCGGCGTCACATACGACGCAACCCTCGCCGCGCGCTACCGGCAGCGCTTCAACGTCGTGCCGAGCGAGGAGCACTGGATCATGACGCAAGCGGTCTCCGAGCGGAGCGGCGGCCGCGCGCTCCTCCCCGCGCGCTGGGGCTTCGGGGTGAAGAAGCTCCCGCTCGCACGCGGCGAGACGGTCGCGACGCAGGGGCTGTTCAAGCGGGCGTTCGGAGAGCACCGCTGCCTCGTGCCGGTCGACGGCTTCTTCGAGTGGTCGGGCGAGAAGAAGGATCGCCGGCCGCACTGGTTCCATGCGCGCGATCGGGAGAGCCAACCGGGCGGGCTGCTCCTGCTCGGCGGGATCTGGGCGGAGGGACCGAAGGGGCTCGACTTCGCCATCCTCACGACCGAGGCCAACGCCGTCGTACGTCCCGTCCACGACCGCATGCCCGTCGTGATCCCCGCGAACGAGGTCGAGCGATGGATCGCGGGCAGCGCGGACGAGGCCAGGGCGTTGATCGAGCCCGCACCACCCGAGCTCCTCGACGAGCGCGAAGTCTCGAAACGCGTGAACTCGGCGGCGAACGACGACGCGGCCTGCCTCGACGCCGCCACCCCCGTCGACACCGACGCCGCGCAGAAGAAGCTCTTCTGACTCGCCACGATGGCTCCCCCGACGTGGTCGCCGCCCCGTTTGAACACGGAGGCGCGGAGGCACGGAGACGAGAGGGAGGAAGATCATTAGTGCTGCCGCGTCCTTTCGTTGCCGCGGTCTCCGCCTTCGTGGCCAGCACGCTGTGTGCTCGATGCGGCGAGGAGCGACGATCGGCAGACTCATGGAGCTCCGCGTGCCTCCGTGCCTCCGTGCCTCCGTGTTCAATCGATCAGGTACGCCGAGGTACGCCGAGCCTTCTGTTCGATCGCGGACTGGCGCTTCGCGCGGAGACAAAATGATCCGAGGGCGAATCGGTCACCCGACTCGCCCTCGGCGAAGTACTGCTTGCTCGTGGTGGACGCTTTGTTGGCTTTGACCACTCGGCGCGAAGGCCGGACACGAGCCATCCTCTGTCACCCGACGTCGTTCCGTGCGGTGCACGGTAGGTGACGAGGCATCGCCGTCGATCGCGTGGACGACTCTTCGGAGACCCAACGGGTTCGCGCCCGGAGGGAGGCAAAGAGGCGGTGCGCGGTTAGACGCACCCGCTTCGGCCGATCTCGATTCGATGCACCGTCCGGACGACGATGACCTCTCGGTCCCGTCTTCCGTCGCGTGGCTCCCAAAGTTCCGAAGAGCTATCTCCGGCGATTGGTATTGGGTCACGCGTCGAGCACGTATTGCGACGCGCTCGGCGACTCATCACGCCTCACCGCTTTCGCGATGGAGGTAGGCGTGAGCCGCAGATGCCGACCCCCCGCGCCACATGGCTGGAGGAGCCTTTCCCGAACGATCCCGACCTCTGACGTCTCTACGTCGTCATCGTGGGCACCACCTGGTTCGGTTCCTGCCGACCGGTAGCTCGCTGTCGGAGCACGTAGCGGCCTGCGCCATTTCGTGTTCCTGCGTGACCCGCGACGACCAAGCCCCCAACTCGAAGGACGGATGAGGTCCCAAGAGACATGGGCGAGACGCCTTCTGTCGTGCCGCTGCCGGATGGTGGCATTGCTGCCCCTACCCTTCGGAGACGAAGACACGCGGATTCGACCCCGCGCGCTCCGCCTCGCACACCCGTTCGCGACGCTCTCTCTCTTCCCCGGAACGCTCACCTCGCGGTGATCGTCGACGTCGCGCTTTCACGCGGCCCGCATCCTCACGGACACGGGTGGGTCCCTTCGCAGGGGACGGGCGGTGCGTTCACCACCGCTCGAGAGTCTTCGTCACTAGATCACCTGTCGGGCGCCGAGCTCTTACGAGCTCCTCACGAGAGCCTCCCTTGCGAGAGTCTTTCGCGAGCTGCGTGCTGATGATCGAAAGATGCGTGCGGCCGACTTCTGCTCATCCACGGATTCGGAAACGGGCACCCATCGTATCGTGTGGCGACCGAGTCTCTTCAGCTCCTTCGGCGCGATGTCTTTCGACACCGCGTCGCGCTTGCGATCGAGAGACCGGTGCGGACGGCGTTTTCACGACGCCGTGCGCGCTTTGGTGGCTCGAGACCGCGGGAGATCGGGCGTATTCTTCCCGTGCTCCGCGCGCTCTTGCGCTCCACCTCTGACGCCCCTGTCGCCGTCCCCAGAGCCTCGCGTCGCGATTTCGCGCGAGATAAAGCTTCGGGTTCGGCCGAGATCGTTTCGCTTCCGCACGTCGTGAAAACGTACGGGGCTCCGCGATCGGAGGCGTCTCCGCCGACGCGTCGGTTCCTCTTTCGAGTTGCCGTGGGGCTCTTGCGAGCCTCACGGGACCGACGGTGGCGATGCCATTTCTACAACGATACGTGGTCGCACCCACGCGCTCTCGAGACCTCGTCGTGCACTCCGGCACGCATGCCGGCGCACGTTCCTTCGACCGCTGTTCGTCTGGTGGGGCCTTTGCGAGGGCAGTCCGCCAGGAGCTCCATCACGCGAACGTCTTGCAACGTTCACGTAGGGGGCCGGTGTGGAAGGGCGAGCATCACTGCCGGTTCCGCCGTTTGACGGGCGTTCTCCACATGGGAGACGGCAGTGAAGGTCGGGAGGAGACGAGTCGAGGGGCCGTCTCGCGTTGCCGCGAGAGGGCATGAACCCCGGCTCACCATTCCCGGACACCTCATGTCACCCGCGCGAGCATTCCTTTTGGGAAAACGAAAGGTCATCGGAAAATGACCTTCGTGCTCGGCGGACCGAGATCTTCCGCGTTCGGCATCGACACGGTCGCTTGCGGCGCACGTGTCGGGAGCCTCGGTAACCCGCCCCGCGAAGGGCGAGATCCTGGCGAAAAATCGAGGTGCCTTTCGTTCGTCCCATCGGAAGCGGCGTGAGGATCACTCCTCACGGACCACGTTCACGACGGCCTCGGGAGAGGCCCCACCAACACGGTTGGACCGCGGGTGGATGGCTTCCGAGAGCCAGCGCCTTTTCGACCTTCGCGAGAGCTCGGGATCCGTGTGACGGGATCCGTCGTTTGCGAAGGCTCGGTCCAGGACGAGAGGAAGGGACGATTCGCGCCCCTTCGATTCGTGCCAGGACCGCAGCGCCGAGGACGACGTCTACGACCAAGAAGCGGCGCGGATGGATGTTCCGCGAACTTCGTAAGAGTGAATGTGCACCCACGAGACCGTCTTTGCAACGGCCGAATCCCGCGGCTCGATGGAATTTCTTTTCCACAGCTCGTACACAGCGCCGCACCCGATCTCCCCAGCCGAAGCGGGAATTCGCAGGGGTTTTCCCCAGGGTTTCCCCCTCCCCGAGCCTGGGGACGAAATCGGGACGTCGCGAGAGCTCGTCGTATGAACGTGATCTAGTTAATTCATTTATGTGATCTCGTGTTTCGTATTTGAACACGCGTTTCGCGCGCACGGCACCGGACGGTACGTCCGGCGGACGCGGTCTGCGTTCGCCGGCCTTTCCGCGCACCGAACGCGACCAGCCATTCCGCTGAAGAAGTGCGGTGGGGCCGTGCGCTCTTCGACGTAATCTGGGGCGAAGCTCGGGGTCCGACGCGCGACAGGTGCGGCTAGCGCT
Organism: Polyangiales bacterium; assembly: GCA_046593995.1. Lineage (GTDB taxonomy): Bacteria > Myxococcota_A > Polyangia > Polyangiales > JADJMO01 > JALHOE01. Next base: position 1,180 of record JBKJQC010000556.1, on the reverse strand, counting down.
TCCACCGGTCGTCACCCTCGACGACCCAGTCGAAGGCTTCGTCGATGCGCTCGGTGACCTCACCGGTGTAGACGTGCCCCGCGCCCTCCGCGTGCACCACGCGCGCTGCGATGCCCGCGCCCTCGAGCTCGCGCGCGACGCGCTTCGAGCGATCGAAGTTCACCGCCTGGCCGGTCACGAAGAGCACGCGCTGTCCGCCCCCGTCGGCGAAGGTCTCGACGAGATCATCCGTCCACGGGTCGTGGCCCCCCTCGATGAGCACGACGCGCGGCGTACGCTCGGGGTTCTTCGTGACGACGCGTACACCCTGGAAGGAGCCGAGCGAGAATCCGGAGTAGACGAGGGGCCCGTCGTCGACGTGGTCGGGGTACTTCGCGCGGAGCGCCGCGAGCGCGTCGTCGATCTCCTGCGCGAGGGCGTCGTGGCTCGCGTACGTCCACGTGCCGGGGACGTTCTGCGAGGCGATGCCGCGCGGGCAGATCACGAACCCGCGCGCCTCGACGACACCGCGCCACATCTGGCAGAGCGGCTCCGGCGTGTCGTCGCGACCGTGCGCGGCGACGAGCACCGGACGCTTCCGTTCGGCGCCCACGGGAACGGCGACCACCGCGTCGAGGCGCCCCTCCACCGGCAGCTTCACGATCGGTTGATCGGACTCGAGCCGCTTCGACGGCACGGCGGCGGGGGGCTTCGACGGCACCTCGGCCGCAGGCGGCTCGGGACGCGGACCACCGCCGCGGCCGAGCTCGCTGCTCTGCGCGGAGGCCTTTGCGCCGGCGTCGCACGCTGCGAGCGCCGTCACCGCGAGGCACAGCATCGTCCCGGAGATTACGTGGCGAGGTCGTCGCTCCTCCATGCCAGACCCACGTTGCAAGCGCGTCGCCAGAGCGACTCGGCCGTGGGAGGTCGTGAGTCTAATCAGCGATCTCGACTCTCGAACTCGGCGTACCCGATCGATTGAACACGGAGGCACGGAGGCACGGAGGCTCGAGAGGTCTGCCGATCGCGACGCTTCGAGGCCTGGCCCCAGAGTCCGTTCCTCGATGCGATCGCCGGCGAGACGCGGCTGGGTGCGCGCGGCAGCACTTCACGGACCTCCGTGTGCCTCCGTGTCTCCGTGCCTCCGTGGTTTCTCGGGTCTTCAAACCGTTGGTCGCTCTAGCCGAGCCGCGCGAGGAGT
>JBKJQC010000542.1:0-3731 GCA_046593995.1 Polyangiales bacterium | reverse complement strand
GGCGTAGCCCAGCATGCGCTCGGCGCCGACGTTGAAGATCTGGATTACGCCCTTCGCGTCGGTCGCGATGCTCGAGAAGTTCGCGCTGTTGAAGATCGCGCTCTGCAGCGCGCCTGCGGTGAGCAGCGCCTCCTCACGGCGGCCCTCCGTCGCCACGTCCACGGTTCGGGGTCGGGGCGTCATCGACCCGCGTGCTCTCGTGGGAGAAGGCGTGGCTGCGGCAGAGGGCCGGGGTTTCATCGACCCGGGTGCTTTCGGGGGGGTACGAGCCGTCATCTGATCTCCATCGGTGACTTCGAGGTCGTCACCGCGACCGGACGTGGCCGCTGTCCGTCCACCATAGCAAACCTTCGCGTGGCCAAACTGTGCGCTCCGGCTCATTCTCCCGCACGGCCGCCTGCCGGAGACGGCTCGATCAGCCCGCAGACCTGCGGAAAACCCTCGGCAAGTCGCTCCCGAGTCCAGCTCTGCGCGGAAGACGGCGCGGTGCACGACGGACTGACAGCCAGCGCGGCGGCGCGGGCGCTTTCGCGCTCAGCGATCGTACGGACCATTCATGCGACGGACTCTGCAGCGGCGCTCGAGGACGCCGCGTCCCTGGCGGCTTCGCCCGCGAGATAGCCGGAGATCATCGTCACCAGCTCCGCGCGAATGGCGGGGATGGGCGGATGGTCGTCCTCCCAGATGAGCGTGTGAAAGACGCCCATCATCGCATGGGTCGCCGTCCACGCCGCTAGATCGACGTCGGGCACACGAATGTCGTTGCGCGCCTTCATCGTGCGCGCGAGCGCCTCGGCCGCGACGTCGGTGCTCGCCGCGACGGTCGGCATCATCCCGACTGCATGCGCGATCTTCAGGATCGCGCGGGGTCCTCGCTTCCTCGTGGCGAAGCGCGCGATGCAGAAGTCGACGACGCGGCCGACGCCCTCTTCGATCGAGAGCTCCGCGGTCGATGCCAGCAACGCCTCGAACGCGTGGCGGTTGTCCTCGGTGACCTTCGCGGCGATCGCCGCGAGCAGGTTGCCGCGGTCGCCGAAGTAGTCGTAGAGCGAGCCGATGCCGACGCCTGCGCGCTCGGCCACCGCCTGGACCGTCACGCGCTCCTCGTCGCCCTCGCGCATCAGACGCTCCGACGCCGCCCCCAGGATCGCCTCGACGACGCTGCGTGACCGGGACTGCTGCGGGACCTTCTCGAGGAACGCCTCGTAGATGTTCAGGAGTCGCGACACGAGGCCTCCGCGTGGGGAAACACGAACGGAGGGGAGGCTACTCGCGGTTCCGCGCACGAAGCGCCCGGAAAAGTGCGTGGTCCTGCGTTGGGTCGTGAACCCGAGTGGTTGAAAGTCGCACCCTGTAGCATTCTCTTCCTCGTCGAAAACGAGCCGCGTCGGTCGCGGTCGAAACGACGAATCGAGCCGCTCTCAGCGGCGTCGCGGCGGTGCCTCGAGCATCGCCGCAGGAAGGCACTGTCATGTTCGCACGCTCGATGCTCACCGGCCTCGCGTTCCTCCTGCTCCCCGCGGCCTGCTCGTCCGCTCCTGTCGCGGACGGCACCAACACCCAGCAGTCCAAGCCGAGCTCCGAGAGCGGACGGGTGCTCGTCGAAGGCGAGTGCTGCATCTCGGGAGAGTTCTATCGCTGCAATTCGCAGGCGTCGTGGGACCGCTGCGCCGGCTTCGATCTATCCGCGTGCATGGCTCGCTGCCCGGTCAGCGATGGGGAGTGCATGAGCGCGTGCGGCGACGCTGCGCTCGCCGCGAAGCATGATCCCTCTCTGTGCGTGCGCGAGTCGTCGAGCGACTCGGTCTGTGGAGCGGGACCGAGCGACCCGACCGATCCGACCGACCCGACCGATCCGAGCGACCCGAAGCCCGTGTGCAAGGGCACGGGCACCTCGCCGCCGGGGGCGGGCTGCAGCGTGAACGCCCAGTGCTGCTCGATGAACTGTACCGAGGGCACCTGCCAGACCAACTCGTATGGGGCGAAATGCTCGCTGAACGCGCAGTGCGATTCCGGCAACTGCACGCTCGGTCGCTGCCAGAACAAGACGGCTGGATCGCCCTGCTCGCTGAACGCGCAGTGCAACTCGAACAACTGCACGGGCGGAAAGTGCCAACTCTGAGGCCGCCTGCCGCAGGGCTCGCCCTACGGGCTCGGCCGGGGGAGCTGGAACACGATCTCGCTCTTGCGCACGAGACCGAGCTCGGTGCGTGCGACCTTCTCCACCGCCGAGAGATCGTCCTTCAGCATCCGCACCTGCACGCGCATGCGGCCGATGTCGCGCTCCATCGCGCGGTTCTCCGCTTCGACCTGCTCGAGGTCGCGCTCGAGGGAGCGGAGGCGGGGGAGGCCGTGGGGCTCGAAGATCAGCACCGGGGCGCCGACCATCGCGATGGCGAGGATGGCCAGCGGGAGCGCGTCGCGCAGCACCGTCGTCATGCGCGCCGCGAGGCGTCCGCGGGAGGGATCACGGCGCTCGCCGGTCTGCTCTCGTGACCCCGGGCGCTCGGCCCCTCTCCCACGCCCGACCGCCGCGTGTCCATCGGCCTCACGCGCGGAACGCACGCTGTGCGCGTTCGACGGGTGCTTCGTCAGAAGCGTCCGCGTGGACGAGGGCGGCATCTCTCGCACCCTGCCACGAACGTGCGATCAAGGCGGAGTTTTCACCAAAAACTTTGCCGTCGCGCCTGGACGCAGCCGCGCGAGCCGCGCGCGGGAGGAAGCGGTCAACACGGCGACCACCGGGTATCCGCCGGTGGTCGGGCCGTCGGGGCCGATGACGATCGGCTGGCCGTCGGGTGGGATCTGCACGGCGCCCGGGACGAGTGGCCGCGACAGGAGCTCGCCGCGCGGGGTCTCCACCGGCTCGCCGCGGAGTCGCGTGCCCGTGCGGTCCGAGCGCGGATCGATGCGGTAGCTCCGCGCGAAGAACGCGCTCGCTCGTGATCGCGCGCCGTGCACCGCGATGGCCTCGAGGGTCTCGTCGTCGAGGCGAAGTTTCCCGCGATCGGCCGCGCGGATCTCGAGCACCTCGCCGCCGAGCGCGAGTCGGTCTCCGCGGGCGAGGGGGCGTCCGAGGTGTCCACCGAGCGCGGCCGTGACGAGCGTCGCGCGCGATCCGAGGACGCGGGGTACGTCGATGCCGCCGCGGAGCGCGAGATAACGCACCGCGCGCGCGTGCGGCGGGATCTCGAGGATGCCGTTCTCGACGGTCCGCGGTTCGTCGTCGTCGAGCGCGAACGTGACGGTCCCTTCGACGCGGAATCGCGCGCCGAGGAGCGGCAGCTCGAGCGCGACGTCGGTGCCGACCGCGCCGACGGCGACGTCGAAGAGCTCGACGTCGAGGGGGCCGCTCGCGGGGACACCCTCGTGCGCGTGACCGCGGCGACCGAGATCCTGCACCGTCGCGAGCGGCCCGATCTTCTCCACGATCAACGCGCTCATGCGATCTCGAACCGAACGCGGTCACCGACCGCGAAGAGGGCAGGGGGCGTGCGCGCGGGATCGAACGGCGCGACGTCGAGCGCGCGGCCGATCAGGTTCCAGCCGCCCGGCGACGCGAGAGGATAGATCGCGGTGCGGGTGCCCGCGATGCCGACGCTGTGCTGGGGGATGCGCGTGCGCGGCGTGGCGAGGCGCGGCCGCACGAGGGTCGCGTCGAGGCCGCCGAGGTACGCGAAGCCAGGGAGGAACCCGATCACCTCGACCTCGTAGGTCCGCGCGTGACGCTC
>JBKJQC010000414.1:0-4112 GCA_046593995.1 Polyangiales bacterium | reverse complement strand
CGATCCCCACGCTGCGATCACCACGGCGCACGACGGCGACACCGCGATCAAGCGCATCCACGAGCACTCCCCGGATCTGATGCTGCTCGATCTGCGGATGCCGACGATGAACGGGATCGAGCTCGCGATGTATCTGCGCGGTACGCACCTCGCCGATCGCACCAAGATCGTCGCGGTCAGCGCGCTCGCCAAGGAGGACGATCTCGCGCTCCTGCAGCAGCTCGGGATCACCGAGTTCGTCGCGAAGGGACCGGAGCTCGAGGCGCGGCTCACGATGATCGTGCGCGCGGCGCAGAGGAGGGGGACCGTTGGACGATGAGGAAATTGAGCGCGAGCTCGCCGCACTCGCGGCCGAGTACGCCGCGGGGTTGCCGGGACGCGCCGCCGAGATCGCCGCGGCGGTCGCGCGACGTGACCTCGAGGACGCGCGCGCGCGCGCACACCGGCTTCGCGGCACCGCGGGTGCGTACGGGTTCGCGGACGTGAGCGACAGCGCCGCAGCGATCGAGGACGCGCTCGAGGCGACCGCACCGGACTGGTCGGCCATCGATGCCCATTGCGCGCGCCTCGTCAGGTCGGCAGCAAACCGTTGAGGAGCTCGCGCACCGTCGCCACGAGATCGCTCTCGGTCGTACGCGCTTTCGTCAGCCAGCGCGTGAGCCCGAGGGTGAGCCCGGCCCGGTCGTCGGAGTCGAGCTCGCGCGCGGTGTAGACGATGAGCGGCGTCGAGCGCGCGCGATCGCGGCGCAGCTCGTCGACCACGTCGAAACCGTCGCGCCCGGGGAGCCCGACGTCGAGCACGATGAGGTCGGGGGCGTGGGCGCGCACTGCGGTTACCGCGCTCTCGCCGTCTGCGACCTGGATGCAATCGACGCCGAGCTGCTGCAGACGCGCAGCGAGCACCGTGCGCATGCCGGCGTCGTCCTCGACCAAGAGGACCTTCGCGCGCCGCTGATCGCGTCGTCCCCAGCGGAGCGCGTGCTTCATGCGGGACTCGTCCAACGGATCGGAGACCCACTCGATCGGCAGCGGGATCGACGGGAGCTCGTCCGGCTCGCCGCGGCCGGTGAGGATGATCGTCGGCGCGTTTCCGGGTGCGTATCGCGACGAGAGACGGGTCACGAGCTCGAGCGCCGTCCCCGCCGGGAGATCGACGTCGATCAGGATCGCCGCCGGCTGCGAGTTGTCGAGCCAGCGCTCCGCCTCGACGAGATCGGCCGCGCGCGCCACCACGCACTGCTCGTCGGCGAGCAGGCGGCCGAGCATGCGCGCGAGGTTCCCTGCGGGATCGACGAGGAGCACGAGACGTCGCGCGCCGTGGCCGATCGTCCGCTGCGACGAGATCGCGACCACGGGGAGATCGACCCAGAACGTCGCGCCTGCGCCTTGCGTCGTGTCGACGCCGATCGTCCCGCCGTGCGCCTCCGCGATGGCCTTGCTGATCGCGAGCCCGAGGCCGGTCCCACCGCGCTGCCGACGGTCCGACGAGTCGAGCTGCTGGAACTTCTGGAACAGCTTCGGAAGCAGCTCCTGCGCGATTCCCGGTCCCTGATCGCGCACCGAGAGACGGATCGAGCGCGGGCCGCGGCGGACCGCGCGCAGCACGACCTCCGTGTTCGGCGGGGAGAACTTGATCGCGTTCGAGGCCAAGTTCGTGAGGAGCTGGACGATGCGATCCTCGTCGGCGACCAGTTTCAGCTCGGCAGGGACGTCCGCGGCGAGCGTCACGGAGTGCTCGCGCGCGAAGTCCGAGATGGCGGCGCGTACCGTGTCGAACAGCGTAGAGATGGTCAGATCCTTCCGCTGCAGCTCGAGCTTCCCGGCCTCCATCTTCTCGAGATCGAGGATCTCGTTCACGAGTCGGATCAGCCGGTCGGCGTTGGTGCGTGCGATGCGGACGAGATCCGTCGCCTCCGCGCCGAGGTCGCCCACGACGCCTCCCTCGAGGAGACCGAGCGCGCCGCGGATCGAGGTGAGCGGGGTACGCAGCTCGTGGGAGACGACGGACACGAACTCGTCCTTCAGCCGCTGGACCTCGTGACGCTTCGTCACGTCCTGGTTGAGCGCGAGGATCGCCGAGATCTCGCCGTCGGGACCCCGCTGCACGACCCAGCGGCTCTCGACCGTCAGCTTCGTACCGTCGCGCCGCGTCTGCTCGAGGTATCCCTCCCAGTGCCCCTGGGTCCGGAGCTTCTCGTCGATCTGCGCGAGGGGCTCGGCGAAGCTGGTCTGCAGGAGCTCGTGCGCGATGCGACCGAGGGCTTCCAGGCGCGGCCAGCCGTAGGTGCGCTCGCAGCCACGGTTCCAGAACGTGATGCGGTGGTCCCGGTCCTTCACCAGGATCATGTCGTTCGCGAGATCGAGGAGCTCGCTCTTCGTGCGGAGCCGCGCGGTCTGCGCGAGGGTCTCCTGGTGCAGCTCCGTCGCTTCGAGCGCGCGCCGGCGGAGCGCGATGTGGCTCGAGACCAGACGCGAGAGCGCGCGCAGAGCTACGAGCGACTCTTCGTCGAGCTCTCGCGCGACACGGTCGAGCACGCACAACGTCCCGAGCGCGTGACCGTCCTCGTCGTGCAACGGGGCGCCCGCGTAGAAGCGAATGTTCGGCGGACCGACGACGAGCGGATTCTCCGCGAAGCGGTCGTCGAGGTGCGCATCGGCGACCACGAACAGATCCTCCTCGAGGATCGCGTACGCGCAGAACGCCCACTCGCGCGGCGTCTCGCTCAGCTCGAGGCCGTGCTTGGCCTTGAACCACTGCCGCTCTTCGTCGATCAGGCTCACGAGGGCCATCGGTGTGCCGGCGATGCGCGCGGCGATCTTCACGAAGTCGTCGAAAGGGAGCTCGGGCAGCGTGTCGAGGATCCTGGCGCGCCGCAGGGCCGCGAGCCGCGCGGTCTCGTTCTCGGGGAGGGGAGCGCGCTTCACGGCTTCGCCTGGGAGACCAGCGCCCGCACCTCGTTCGGCAGCGTCATCGGATCGAACGGCTTGCGGATGACGCCGATCGCCCCGGCTGCGAGCCACCGTTCGATCTCGTGCTTCTGCACCTTTGCCGTCACGAAGATCACGGCGATCGACGCTGTCGTCGGGTCGCGCCGGAGCGCTTCGAGCGTCGCCGGTCCGTCCAGCTCCGGCATCATGACGTCGAGGAGAATGACGTCGGGAGCGCGCTCTCTCGCGAGACGCAGCGCCTCGGCGCCAGAGGCTGCAGTGCGGACCTCGAGCTTGCCGACGCGCTCGAGGCTCATCGCGCCGATCTTGCGGATGTCGGGCTCGTCGTCGACGAGGAGGACGCTCTTCACGGTCACGGCGTCTCGCAGACGAAGCCGTCTCTCGAGGCTCCGCACTCGATGTCGTTCCACTTGCCGTTCGACTTCTCCACGCACACGCAATCCTCGCGCCAGAAGAAATCGTTCGGCTCGAGGGCGGCCCAGTTCGTGAACGAGGGCTTCGATCCGTCGAGCCAGACGAAGTCACCCTCGGAGGCCGTGTCCCAGAGGCCGATGTGGAACTGGTTCTTCGACTTCGTCCCGAGCAGCTTCAAGACGAAGTCGTGCTCCGGCTTGTCGTCGATCTTCACGAGCGCCATGCCGGCGAATTGACAGCTCACGCGCGCCTGGTCCCAGTTCCCGGGGCGTTCGCAGAAGAGGTAGTCGTGTCCGCCGTACGTCGCGTGGGTGCAGCCGGGGAGCGTGGGGGGCGGCGCCTCGGGCTCGACGTCCGCGGGCTCCGTGTCGAGCGCTGCGTCGGGCTTCGCGTCCGCGGCGACGCCGCCGTCGTCGGTCGGGCTCGCGTCCTCGTCCGAGCCAGCGTCGTCGAGCTGCGCGCTGTCCCGCTGTCCCTGACTGGCGCTCGTCCCGAGTCCTTTCGCGTCGAGCGCGCAGCCCGCCTGCGCCGCGACGCCTGCGAGCAAGCCCGCGAGCAAGAGGACGAGGGGCCGGGTATCCACGCGCCGATTGTGCTCCGCGGGCGTAGAGCCGCAAGTCTCGCTCTCCCTCGTCCCGCCGTCCCGCCGTCCGCGCAGCTTCGACGCCTGGCCGCCGACGCAGCAGAACGGTCTGTTCACAGGGAGGCGGGGAGGCGGGGAGTTTCAAAACAGTGCTGCCGCGCGCGTG
>JBKJQC010000038.1:0-18818 GCA_046593995.1 Polyangiales bacterium | reverse complement strand
CTGGGGCCAGGCCTCGAAGCGTCGCGATCGGCAGACTCTCGAGCCTCCGTGCCTCCGTGCCTCCGTGTTCAATCGATCAGGTACGCCGAGTTCGAGAATCGAGGTCGCTGATTTAGTTCAACACGCGCGGCGGCGGCGGTACCGTCGGCGGCGGGGGTCGACCCTGCAGCAGATCGAGCCAGTGCTTCGCGGCCTCGCCGCGGTTCACCGTCTCGACCGTGAAGGTCCCCGCGGGCCGCACGACGATGCGCGTCTTCACCATCCTTCCGCGGAGGTAGTCGATGTACACGTGCAGCTCGCCCGAGCGGTAGCGGAGGTGGCGGAGCAGATCGTCCGCCATCAGCTTGTCGTCCTCGCGATAGCCGTGCTCCGCCGAGTCGCCGGTCGGTGCCGCGTCGCCGAACGAGAGCGCCGCCAGCGTGAAGAGGAGCGGGAGGCCCGCTTGCTCCACCCGGTCGGCGATCTCGTGCGTGTCGTCGTGCGCGATGAAGCCCTCGATCACGACGTGCTTGTCACCGGTGGTCGTCGGCTTGATGCGCACGTCGCGCGTCTCGACCTCCACCTCCGCGACGGTGGTCAGCCACTCGTATTCGATCCCGGTGCGTTCGCTCACGTTCGATACCTAGAGTCCACGACCACCATGAAGGGGGCTCTTGCTCGACGATGGCACTACGAAGTGAGGGCGCGACGACGTCGCGCGAGGAGACCGAGCAACGCGATCGCGGCGAGGCCGCCGACGGCGACCGAGCCATTCTTGCCGAAGGTGCATCCCCCGGACTCGTCGCCGCCGCCACCGGGGTCGGTGCCGGTCTGCACGCAGCGCCCGGCGCCCGCGCTCGTGTCGCAGTTCGCGCCGGTCGCGCAGTCGTTCGACGTCGCGCACGCCTGCAGGCACGCACCGGTCGTTCCGCACTTGTACGGGGCGCAGCTCGTCGGAGCGCCGCCCCCGACGGGAACCGATTGCATACCGTCGTCCGAGCACTTCGCCGACGGCGCGGCGGCGCACAGACCGCCCGTGCACACGTACGTCGCGGCGCAGTCGCCGTTCGCGGTGCACGCCGTCCTGCACTGCGTGGCGTCCGCGCACGCGAGGTTTCCTGCGCACGCCGCGGAGGCCAGGCACACGCCCGCGCCGTCACACACGGCGATCGACGCGCTCTTGCAGCCGTCGCCGCAGCTCGTCCCGGCCGTCGGGTACTTGCAGACCGCTGCGTTGTTGCCGTCGCAGCGTCCCCCGCAGTCGCCGCCTCCGCCCGCGCAGGTGGTCCGCGGCATGCGCGGCTGCCCGACGACCGCTACGCACGTCCCGTTGCTGCTCGGCTCTGCGCACGCCTCGCACTGACCCGAGCACGCACGGTCGCAGCACACGCCGTCGGCGCAGGCGCCGGAGGTGCACTGGTTGTTCCCGCTGCACGCGGTGCCGCGTGCCTTCTTGCCGGCGCACTTCGCGTCGCTCCCGCAGTAGCCGCTGACGCCGCAGTCGGAGTCGGTCGTGCAGTCCTTGGCGCACGCGTTGCCCGCGGCGTTGCAGGCGAACGGCGCGCACGAGAGCGTCGCCGCGCGGCACACGCCGAGGCCGTTGCACACGTTGGTCGTGAGCTCCGAGCCCGCGCAGGTCGGCGTGCCGCAGTCCCCGGTCGGATCGTTGCCGTCCTTCACGAAGTTGCAGGTGCCGTCGCTCCCCGCGATGCCGGTCTGCGTCGCGAGACACGATACGCAGCTGCCGACGCACGCCTTGTCGCAGCAGACCGCGTCGACGCAGTTGCCCGAGCCGCACTCGCTCCCCGCGGTGCACGCGGTGCCGTTCGCCTTCCGGGGCGTGCAGGCGCCGGAGAGGCAGTAGCTCGAGGCGATGCAGTCGCCGTCGGATGCGCACGTCGTCTTGCACGCCGAGCCATCGGCCTGGCACGTGTAGCCGGACGAGCAGGCCGTGGCGCAGCACACGCTCGCCACGCACTGCGCGTTCCGACACTCGGTGGAGGCGCCGCACGCGGAGCCGTTCGCCTTCTTCGTCGCACACGAGCCGGCCGTGCAATACGCGCCCGCCGCGCACTCCTGGTCCCCGACGCAGGTCGTACGGCAGGCCGCGGCGCTCGCGCACGCCATGTTGCCGGGGCACGCGACGGGGGCGAGGCAGGATCCGCTGTTGCTGCAGACGGCGAGCGAGCTGCCGGTGCACCCCGCTCCGCACACCGAGCCGACGTTGGGGTAGCCGCAGAACGCGGTGTTGGTACCGTCGCAGGTGCCCGCGCAGCTCGTGCCGGTGCCGTTGCACGTGCCATGGTTCGGCCGCGGCGCGCCGGTGACGGGCGCGCACGAGCCGGCCTTCGTCGGCTCGTTGCACGCTTCGCACGGCCCCGTGCACGCGCTCGTGCAGCACACCCCGTCGACGCAGTGGCCCGAGAGGCACTGGTTCGTCGCCGTGCACCCGCTGCCGCTCGCCTGCTTCGGTGCGCAGTTGCCGCCCGAGCAGTAGCCGGTCGCGCCGCACACGCCGTCGGTGGAGCACGATGAAGCGCAGGTCGTCCCGGCGCACCCGTTCGGGCAGCTCGAGGTCAGGGTCCGGCAGGAGCCGACGCCGTTGCAGACGTTGGCCGTGAGCGTGTTGCCCGCGCACGTGGGGGTGCCGCAGTTGTTGCGCGGATCGATGCCGTCCTTCGTGTTCGTGCACGTGCCATTCGCGCCGTTGGTCAGCGACGCCGCGCACGCCTGGCAGTTCCCGGTGCACGCGCCGTTGCAGCAGAAGCCGTCGACGCAGAAGCCGTTCGCGCACTCGCGCGCGCCCGTGGCGCACGTCGCGCCGCTGGCCTTTTTCGCGACGCACGAGCCGCTGCTGCAGAAGTGCGTGGTCGCGCAGCCTGCGTCGGTCGTGCAGCTCGTCGGGCACGTCGCGCCCGTGCCGTTGCACGTATATCCGCTGGCGCCGCAGTCGGTGCCCGCGGCCTTCGGCGCGTAGACGCAGGCGCCGGCGGTGTCGCACGGAGCGTCCTGGCAGGCGGACGGCGAGCACGCGGCGGAGCAGCAGTGCGTCTTGCAGACGCCGCTGCCGCAGTCGCTGCCCGCGCTGCAGGTCGTCCCCGGAATCAGGTTGAACAGCTCCGCGGTCGAGGACACCGTCGTGTTGCCGTCCCTGCCGCCCACGACGAGGACCTTCCCGGAGACCAGCGTGGTCGCAGTGAAGGAGTATCTCCCGGTCGCCATGTTGCCGGGCGACGTGAAGCTACCGGCCCCTGCTGGGTCGAACAACGAGGCGCTGTTCATCGCGGCGCCAGTACTCGCGACGACACCACCCACCACGAGGACAGCCCCGGTCGGCAGGACCTCCGCAGCATGGGTAGTCCGCGTCGTAGCCATCGCCGCGGTTCCTGTGAACCCTCCGGCCGTCGGATCGAACAGCTCCGCGCTCGAGAGCACCGCGTTCCCATCCCCTCCGCCGGCGATCAGCACCTTGCCCGATGCGAGCCGTGAAGCCGTATGCCCGTAGCGGCCAGTGACCATCGAGCCGGTGAGCGTGAACGTGCCGGCGCCGCTCGGATCGAAGAGCTCGCCGGTAGCCCTCGGCGTGACGATGCCGGCGTAACCGCCCCCGACCAGGACCTTGCCCGAGCCGAGCAGCGTCGCCGTGTGGCGACTGCGAATTCCTCCCTTCAGCGATTCGGTCGCGACGAAGGAGTTGTTGCTCGGATCGAAGATCTCCGCGGTGCTGGTGAGGGTGAGGTTGCCGAAGAGACCCAGGTCGGTTTCGCCGCCCGCGAGGAGCACCTTCCCCGACGACAGCAGCGTCGCCGTGTGGTTCATCCGTGCCGAAGACATCGGGCCCACATCCGTGCTCGTGCCGGTGCTCGGGTCGTACACGAACGCGATCGACGCCACGAGCGCGGCGTTCGCAGCGGGGGGCCGGCACAAGCCCCCCGCAAGGAGCACCTTCCCCGAAGCGAGCAACGTGGCCGTGTGGGTGTGACGCGCGATGCCGCCCCAGCCCGTGGCCGCGAAGGTCCCGCTACCGGCGGGATCGTAGAGCTCCGCCGACGCAAGCGCGTTGCCGGTGGACCAGTCGGAGGCGCTGGTGCCACCCCCGATGTGGACCTTCCCGTTCAGGAGGAGCGTCGCCGTGTGAAGCGTGCGAGGCGTGCTCATCGACCCCGTCGTCGTCCACGCCGGATCCAACAGCGCCGGATACACGACGTCCGACCAGCTCACGCGCACCGCGCACGTCGCCTTGCCCGGCGCGGTCACCGCCCTCCCCCACGGACCTCGCGGATCGTTGTCGTACGCGCACCCGTCGACCGCGAGGCGCGCGTCGTGCTTCACGCCCTGCGCGTCGAGCACCCACGGCGGCGCGACACGGAGCCGCGGCGTCCCCGAGGGGTCGAGGAGCTCGAGGGTGTTGCTCACGAGCCGCAGGCCGGCGACGCGCGAGACGTCGACGTCGTACACGACCTCTTCGCGGGCAGGCCGGCGATCGAAGACCACGAAGTCCTCGGTCCCCTCCGCGTGCACGCGATGGATCACGTCGCGGCCGTCTCCGGGCGTGGACGACGCACCGCGATAGAGCGCGAGTCCGGCCGCCACCTCCACCGGCGCTTCGCTCGCGCCGCGGAGCGAGAACCCGATGGCGAGGTGCGACCGATCGTCCTCGAGCAGCGTCGGAGCGTTCGCCCGCGCTGGGAGCTGCACCGACGCGCTCCTCGCCACCGCCGCCTTCGCGCCCACGGGCAACACCGGCACGAGGGTCGTGCCCATGGCCGACGCCTCGAAACCCTCCGCGATGCCTGCCGCGATCGCTGGGGTCTGCCCCGACACGAACTGCGCGCGCAGCGTCGCGACGCGAAGCTCGGCCTCCTTCGACGCGACGATCCGCTGCGTCACGGCCGCGTCGAACCGCCCCTCGACGGTCGGCGATCGGTCGTACGAGCAGCTCGCGGCGCCCAACGTCATCGCGAGAACAAACGGATGACGCATCCACCGATGGTCGAGAACCCGCCGCGCAGTGTCAATGCGGTGGCTACTTCTTCGGGGCGGCGTGCAGCGCGAAGAACGCGCCCTCCGGGTCGGTGAGCTGCGCGACGCGCGCGCCGCCGGGGACCTCCATCGGTCCGTTCATCACCTTCGCCCCCTTCGCGGTCGCGCGCGCGATCGCCGCGTCGAGATCCTCGACGTCGACGTAGTAGCACCACGCGCTGATCGGCATCTCCTTCGGCCGGTTCATCATGCCGCCGTACTGCTGCCCGTTCTGCCCGAAGAGCAGGTACTTGCCCATCGGGCCCATGTCCACCGAGCCCTCGAGCTTCCAGCCGGAGACCGTGGGAACGTCGCGCCGCGCATGCTTCTCTTTGCGGATGATCACCGTCCCCTATCGCTCGGCGCCCGAGCCGCGACCACCGAGCCCACTCGTCGCGGGCGGGGGAAGCGTCCCGCTCGCGTTCGTCTTGTCGATCGTCACCGCCGGAGTCTACGAGCTCTTCTGGTATTGGCGACGCCGCGCGGCATTCGACGCGTTGGATGTCCCGACGAAGGTCTCGTCACCGCTGCTCGTCGCGACCGCGGGCTTGTTGGCCGCGTCCATCGTCCTCGCCAAGAGCCACGAGGGCACCTCCCAGCTCTGCGTGCTCGGCGGCCTGGTCGCTCGCTGCCTGACGGCATTCCAGGCGCGCGGCGCGATCAACGAATGGGCGGTCCGTGAGAAAATGCCGGGCGCCCCGAGCGGCGGCGGGACGATCTTCTTTCGCTTCGTCTACCTGCAGTGGCGCATCAACCGCATCGTGGAGCGCGAGCAGGAGATCGCGAAGCTGAAGCTTCGGCGGGTGTAATCGCCGGTCTTCGCGACGTCGTGGCGTCGCTCGAGCGATCGCGGTACGGCCGGGCGATGGCACGCCGCGAGCGACGACTGACCAAGCGTGAGAAAAAGGCGACGGGCGAGCGTGGGACGTTCGAGGACCGCGCGCACGTGCTCGCGAAGGAAGCGGGGGTCACCGCGGTGGGTTTCGGCGCGGATGCCGATGGACGACCGAGCATGAGCGAGGTGCTCGGCGAGTGGGCCGGGCCGCTCCTCGATCCGCTCGCGCAGGACGATCTCTCGCGCTTCACGCGCGCGCTCGCGTTCGCGTCGCTGGTGTGGAACGCGGCCACCATGAGCGAGGAGCCGGCCGCCGCGGTCGCAGACGGCGTGTTCGCCGAGACGGCCGAGATGGACGTGCCGATGCCCCCTCGGCTCCGGCCGATCGTGGTGGCGCTCGTGGACGCGCGGCGCAGCGCGTACGGCGACGATCCGCGCGTGATCATCACGACGGACGCACGCGATGTGGACGGCGAGCGGCGCGTCCAGGTCGCGTGGGCCTTGCTCTGACGGTGGCCCTCACCGCTTGGGGGCGGTGGCGCGACGACTACGTCGATCCATCAGCAGCGCGAAGAGCGCGAAGGGGATGATGGCCGCGAAGGAGAGCAGCGCGAATCGTCCCATCTGGATCGTCTTGCGCAGCCAGCGCGGCGCACCGAAGCGCGTGAGCGGCGCCGGCGGCATCCGCAGCGTGCTCATCGCACGCTCCGACGCCGCGAGGAGCTCCGCCCCGTGCGCGCGCGGACCCATGAAATAGACGTTGTGCACGCGATCTTGCTGGTAGAAGTGATAGAGCACGATGCAGCCTCGCGAGGGATCGACGTCGTCGTGCTTGTTCGTCTCGACGATGTAACGGAGCGCGTGGACGCCATTCAGCTCGAGGATGTCGCCCTTCCGCGGCCCCTGCGTCCCGCGGATGCTCAGCGAGGAGTCGGGCTGCAACGACGCCTCCATCTGTGCGGCGTATTCGTCGACGTTGTCCGCGCTGACCTCGCCGATGTTCTTCAGCTCCTTCACGGAGACACCGACGGTGTAGCTCCAGTCGAAGTGCATCACGGCCGCGAGCGTGAGCATGCGCTCCCCACCCGAGAGCCCCGCCGTCGGAGTCGGCACATCCATCAGCGCGCCGCACGCCACCGGCTCGCGCCGCTCGACGGGAACGAGCACGCACACCGAAGACTCGGCGGCACCGATCTCGAACGCGACCCCGGCCGCTACGTGCTCGAGCTTGGTGGACGCGCGCGCGGTCCCGGGCGCCGAGAGAACGGCGACCAGCATGCCGAGCACGACGACACGCTCGAGGCTCATCGCGCGGCCACACGCCCTCGTCCCCCTGCGCGCGCGGCGCTGCAAGGAGACGCGGGCGCCAGTTACGCTCCTCGCGTGGTGGACACGTCCCCCACCGACGGCGCTACTCGACGGTGATCGGCACTTCGTAGATCTCGTCCGCGGGATGACCGGCGCGCTCGTGGATCTTGCGAACGGCGTCCATGCTCGGACCGTCGGCGAGGCAGAACACCTTGCCGCTTGTCGGATCCGCCCACGCCTTGATGAAGTGCACCCCTTCCTCGCGCTCGATCGCCGTGTCCTTCGCGTGCTCCGCGCGGAGCTGATCGGCAGTGACCCCGTGCATCCCGTTGTGGACGTCCATGAAGAGCGGCATGTCGTGACCTCCTGCCGCGCCCATGCATTCCCTACGCCGCGCCGGTGGTGTGCACTCGGCGACCGAAGCGTGCTCTCGGCCGGTGAACGAGGCGTACGTGGCGAATGGCGACGTCGCGCGAGCATCGTCGACCACCGGTGGCGAAGACGCGAGGACGACGACGAACACCAACGCGACGGCATCGAAGCCGACGCCGATCAACGTGCCGGTCAGCGCATGGGTGCCGCGCTCGTGGACGGTCACCGACGCGACCCCCGCGCTCCGCGCCCTTCTGCTGCTTCCCCTGCGCGTCGCGGAGCCAGATCACGCCGAGCAATCGACGTTCGCGCCGATCACGACGCCGGCCGCGGTGCACGCCGACGTGGAGGCGCGCAGGGCGGCCACGAGCACGAGCGCGAGGGATCGCTCGACGCACGAGCCCATACACGAGAAAATTCACCGTCGCGACTAGAGGCATCCGACGCGATGACCACGCTCCGGACTACCCGCACCGAGACGGTGACCCCATCCTCGTGGCGTGAACGCCCGCATCGCCATGCTGCTCCTGATCTTCGTCCCCTTCACGGTGTTCTCGCTCGGGGTGATCGCGACGGAGGGGTTCCCCGCGCTGTTCGGGCTCGCGCTCCGGGAGAAGTGGGGGATGCAGATGCTGCTCGACGTCGGCATCTTCTACGTCCTCTTCTGCGCGTGGCTCGTCCCCGACGCACGCACGCGGGGTATCTCGCCCTGGCCCTACGTTGCCGGAACGCTGGTCATGGGCGCGCTCTCGTACCTCCTCCACCGCGAGCTACGCGCGAAGGACGCGTGATCTCCGCTCAGGGCTTCTCGTGACCCGGAAGCTGCGCGCGCAGTCGAGCGAGCTCCGCCTCTGCATCCGCCGCCCGCGCCTCTGCCCGTGCGGCGCGCTCCGTCTCTCGCTCGGCGCGCTCCGTCTCTCGTTCGCCGCGCTCCGCCTCTCGTTCGCCGCGCTCCGGCACCACGTTTCCCTCGTCGTCGATCCACCGGAGCCACCGCGCCTCGATATCGGAGCGGACACCGGGCACTACGCCCAACCAGAGGCCGAGCGGCGCGCATTGCACGTACCCGCGCGCGTCCGGCTCGATGCCGACGTAGCGTCGGGCGTCGGCGTCGAGCCGATAGGCATCGAGCTGCGCCTGGTACGGATCGAAGATGGCGTAGAAGGGCACGTGCAGCATGCGCGCGTAGACCGTCATCTTCTTCCCGCGATCGACCTCCTCGGTCGACTCCGAGGTGACCTCGATGACCACGTCGGGCGTGCGACCTCCTTCTTCCCAGACGACCCAGCGTTTGCGGTTCCCCTTGTCGGTATCGAGCACGACGAAGACGTCCGGCGCGCGGAAGTCGTTGTTCAGGACCTGCGTCTCGCTGAAGTAGACGCCCATGTTGCCAGCCACGAAGAAGTCGTCACGATCGCGCCAAGCGTCCTCGAGCGAGTCGACGAGCACGTTCATCTGGATGCGATGTTGTTTCGACTCCATCGGCTCACCGTCGTCGCAGGGAAAGTCATCCCCACGCGGCGGCTTGGGAGCGAACGAGGCCGACATGGAACGAGCATTCATGACGGGGACCGACGCCGCAAGGTGGTGGGTGAATCCCGCCGATGCGCGTGACGTGCCACCTCACGTCGGCCGCGAAGCTTCGAGGAATTCTGCTCGCGACGAGCGGCGGAGGCGGCGGACCACCGGCGGCCGCCGGCGGTGGCTCCGTATCAGCGACCGAAGAACGCGAGACCTGCCGTCGACGTGGCCGCGGCCGTCGGCCCGTACGTCGTGCCTTCGAGTGTGGTGAGGGCACCGGGACGCCGAGCTGCGCAGGAACGAGATCGAGTCCGCGTAGACGTCCTTCCGCGTGACCAGACCGTCGCGCATCGGAAGGACGTCCATGCCGTGCCAGGACAGCGTCTCGCCGGAAGGCGCGTAAGACTGCGTGCCGCGCGTGACGGGGTTGGTGTGGGTCGCCGTGGCGGTCCACTCGATGACCGCCACGTCGTCACGGTAGTACGCGCGCCGCGTCGCGAAGCGAAGGTCGGGGAACGTCGCGAAGACACCTTCGAGCAGCTTGCGCAGCTCGGCCTTGCCCACCGCGACGCCGCCGCTGGTGTGATTCTGGAAGACCGAGTCATCGGTGTGCATCGCGACGATGGCGTCCACGTCGTGCAGACACCTCGACTGGGCGATCCGCACGGGGACGTTCTGCGCCTACGAGCCGACGGGTCGCAAGACCGCGCGCTGACTGACATGCGGCGTTCGGTCTCGCTCGCTCGCCTCTGAAGACAGGTCGTTTCTCGGAATGGTCTACGGCGCCGTGCGTCGCCGTTGTCTATAGTCGCAGTGTGTGCGTCGCGGTTCCCGACGCGCCCCCATCGAATGTTCCTCAAGAAGCTCCTCGCGGTCGTCGGGATTCACCTCATCGAGACCGAGACCGACAAGCGGCGCGTGTTGATCGACGAGGATCAGCTCGAACGAGAGCTCGCGGAGTTTCGAGAACGCTGCACCAAGCTGGCGCACACCCGGTACGTCTCGGAGCGCGTGCGCGCGGAGGACATCGTCATCAGCCATTCGCGCCCGGACATCACGACCGCGCAGGACCTGAAGATCATCCACGAGGAAGCCGAGAAGGAGGGGCGCAAGTTCGAGCTGCTCGAGGGGGAAGAGGTCCAGATCATCGTCGCCGAGTGCCGCGTCCGGAAGCGGATCGTGTGCCGTGGGCTCGGCTCGAACTTCCAGCACGCCTACGGCTCGCTGCTGCGCCAGCTGGGCGGCGAGACCGTCGCGGCGCCGAGCGCGCGTCGCGCCGTGCCGCTGGACGTGTCGATCGAGCTCTCCGACGCGGATCCGAGCCACGCCGAGATCGAGCACAAGCCCTGACGTCTCAGGCGACCGTCACTTGATCCGCGAGCAGGAGACGCTGCCGATGCCATCGGCGTTGTTCTTCTCGTTGCACTCGAGGATCGCCCCGCCCTCGCCCGAGTCGACGTCGACCGCGAACGCCGCGCCGGAGGTCGCCGGCACGATCAGCTCCACGGTCTCCGCGCCGCCCGGGAAGAGCGCGTTCTTCGTCGTCGCTTCGCCGAGCTTCGTGGCGGCCGCGGTGCCCGCGAAGAACCGCACCGCCACGCCCGCGGCGACGCCGGTCGCGCCCTTGTTCTGCACCGTCGCGCGGAGCACATAGCTCGCGGGGCACTGCTCGAGGGAGACTGCGAGGCTCACCGTCAGATCGGGGGCGAGGCCTTCGCCCTTCCCCTGCACCGCGGCGCGGTAGTTGTTGAAGCCGCCGGGGCCCCAGCTCGCGACCTCGCCCTTCGGGATCGCGCCGCCCGACTTCACGTTGGTCACGTGGTAGCTCTGCTCGTTCCACACGCGGCGGGTCGGCATCCACTTGCCGGTCGGATCGTGGAACGTGAACACGCCGTGCGTGCCGACCTCGCCGTCGGCGTACTTGCAGTAATTCTTCCAGTCGAGGAGGCCGCCGTTCCAGGCGTCGTTCGTCGAGAAGAGGAGCTCCGCGCCGGGTTGACCGTTGACGTCGGCCACCGTCACGAACTCCGTCCAGGTGTTGTGCGACGCGACCAGCGTCTTCTTCACGGTGCCGGTCGTGCCATCCACCAAATGCACGTAGCAGTCGTCGTGCGCGAGGATCTCGACCTTGCCGTCGCCGTCGAAGTCGAACGCGCTCGCTGTGAGGTAGCCGGAGCAGGCGACCAGGGGGCGGGTCCACTTGGGCGAGAGGATGTTCGCGTCGTAGTCCATCGCGATCACCGCGCACGGCTGCCATGTCTGCACGACGACCTCGGGCTTCCCGTCGCCGTCGACGTCGGAGAGCACGACCGGCCCGGGTGTCGCCGCGCCGCCGTGGGGCGCGCTCGTGATGACTGCGCCGGTCTTGGCGTTCTGGATGCGAATCACGTCGACCGTCGCGACGACCAGCTCGGGGACGCCGTCGTTGTCGAGATCCGCGAGCGCGGGGAAGCCATCGGCGAGCGCGGGGTTCGACCACACGGTGGTGCCGTCCTTGCGATAGGCAGCGTTGCCGGTGACGACCTCGAGCTTGCCGTCGCCGTCGACGTCCGCGAGCACCGACGACGCGCCGACGCGCCCGGGCGAGAGCGAGATCGAGCCCGCGTAGGGGCGCGTGTCGCCGCTCACGACGACCCCGAGATGGTCGAGCACCACGCCGCCGAGCACGACCTCGGTCTTGCCGTCCGCGTCCATGTCGGCGAGCGAGAGCGCCGAGCCGAAGAACTCGCTCGTGGTCCAGCGGTAGACGCCCCCGCTCTTGTCCTTGCTCCGCCAACGGAGCTCCCCCGCCGGACCGAACGCCAAGATGTCGCCCCCCTCCCCGAGCGCGACGATCTCCGGCTTCCCGTCGCCGTCGAGATCGCCGATCGCCGGCGCCGAGGTGATCTGGATCTTGTTCGCGCCCTGCAGCGCGTCGACCGCGGCGCCCCACTTCTCCTTGCCCGTCTTGCCGTCGAGCGCGCGCAGGTACCCGGGGTTCGTGGCCGTGATCAGGCTCTTGTTCCCCGTCGTCACGACCACGTCCGGCGTCCCGTCCGCATCGAGATCGGCCACGAGCGGCGCGGAGATCGTCTGATCGTAGTCGGGGAGCACCGTCGGCGTGGTCCAGCTCCAGTCGAGGACCGGCACGAACGTCTGCGCAGTCCGCTTCACGATGCAGATCGCCGTCTTCGGCGCCTGCAGACACTTCCCGAGCGCGGCCTCGCACACCTCCGTCGGAGCACAGTCGACCGAGTCCACACACGCCCCGGTGGGAGCGACGCACGCCTCATCGACGCACGCCTTGCCCGCATCGCAGCACGCGCTGCCGCAGCGGACGCCGGAGGCGCAGTTGGGGACGCAGGCAGAGGCGATGCAGGCCTCTCCCGTCGCGCAGCAGGTGCCGGACGGACCGCAGAGGACCTTCGAGGCGCAGGTGCCGGAGTCGACGGAGACATCGAAGTCGGCGGCGTCGCTGACGGGGACGTCGAGGGAGCTGTCGGTCGAGGTGCCGTCGGCAACGGAGCTGTCGCCGGTGCTCGCGTCGTCGAGTGGCGTCGCCTCGTCGGTGGAGCCGCCGCACGCGAGGAGGAGCATCGGGACGAGAGCGACGACGAAGGAGCGCGACATGCGCCGCAGTGTACGGCCGCCGAGCGCGAGCGCGGACGCGGGCTTCTCGCCCGGCCTGACGCTCGGTATCAAGGGCAGGCGCCTCTTCGCCGAGGAGCCCGGCCCGCCGGACTGCGGCTCGAGCGCTCGAAGGTCTCGCCGAGCGGAGTCGTGAAGATGGGCTCCTTCGCGGAAGATGGGCTCCTTCGCGCTCGAGAAGCCGTCCGCGGAGGAGCTCGTGCGGCGCAAGAGCATGCAATGAGCACCTGTGAGCGGCGGCTTCGTTACCTACGCGGCCCGGTCATGTCGGTAAGAAATCGCCTGATCCGGTCCTCGACAACTCATCGAATGGAGCCTGCGCGGACGCTGCACCGCGCGTAGCTCGATGACAGTGACTGCGCGGATATCTCCTCCGCTACCAGCTCCAATCGCCCGACCGGCGCGCTCACGGCTTGATACCGAGCTTCTTCGGATCGATCGTGTTCGCGTAGGCGCGCGCCTTCCGGACGGCATCGACGTACCTGCCGCCGAACTGCGTCTCGAGCCACGCGGCCTCTTCGTCGAACACTTCCCAGAACCTGCCGGCGAGCAGACGCTCACGTTGCCCTGCGCGCACGGGGGCCGAGCCGGACCGTGAGCCGTGCGTCAACGTCTGGAGGTGGTCGGCGACGGTCATGACGATCGCGGGAGCTTCGTCTGCCGACAGCGGGATGACCGACAGCGCGTACTCGCACGGGAAGTGGTGCCGCTCCTCCTCCGTCTTCCTCACGCACAGTGACTTGTACGCGCCTCCGTTCGGACTTCCGATGGGGCATGTCCCCACGGGCGACTCGTACGGAGTGACATCGAGGAAGCGAGTCTCGGGCGCTCCGACCGAAGCTTGCGCGACGCAGGTTCCGCCGGCGCCGCATACCGTCCCGGTGCCGCAGTACGGGAAGTACCGCCGCCGCTCCCGGATCTCGCAACGCGTCCCCTTCTTGAATCCCGACTTATACCCGGAGGTGAAATCGTAGCCGTCGATCCAGAACCCGCTCTTGGAGGTCGCGGGCTCCCAAGGATGCGGATCGAACTTGATGCCCTTGATGAAACCGCCGGGGTCGCCCGTCTCCACAGCGAGCGACTGCACGTCTGCACAACTCCGGTCCCACCAGAACACGCGCTGCGCCTGACCGCACGACCGGAAGGCCAATGCGTCATCGTTCATGGCCGCGCGGCGCCAGTCCGTCGGGAAGTCGTTGCTCGGCGAGTGCTCTTCATCGATGCCGCCGTACGGAGCTTCCGCAATCGTCGGGTCCAAGCCGAGGTTCATGCTGCGGGTGTAGCCGAAACAGGTGTTGCCCCCGGTGGGGCCCGGAAAAGCCACCTCCACGAATTTGTAGTCGATCTCGATGGCGTTCACGATCGGCCCAGGCACCTGCGCGGGCGCGTCTACAGTCTTGGCGAAGGGATACTCGGTCCGGACGAAACCGACGCGCGACCGATAACGTTCTGTGTATCGGCGCGGCGTCCCGTCGTCATTGGTGCAGGCACTATCCTTTATCGCATAGACACTGAGCAGGTGCTCTCCGTCGCCGTGCTGAAGGCCACTAAGAGGTCTCTGCGTGTCGGTGCAGTAACTGAACGCCGCCCAGAACGCCGGGCGGTCAACCAGGTACCTGTTCTCCGCCGCCTCGTCGAACACCTCGGGCGTGACGCTGCCGGTCACGCTGAAGAACTTCGGCGGCAGCGAGGACAAGTCGGCGGTGACACCCGCGCGTGCGCATCGGGAGCGAGGATCCGTGCTGACGGTGTCGATCCCGTCGCGAACGATGTGCGGCTCGGCGAGCTCCACGCACGCCGTGCACGACTCGGGATCGCCGCCCTCCGCGGCGCGCGACACGCAGCGATCGCGAAGCGCCTGGATCAGGAGCTTCCCCGAGATCGGATCCCGCTGAGCTGCATTCTGGCAGCTCTCGACCAGGTGCGAGCGCCAGAACATGCGACGCACCGCGAGGTTCTCGCTCGGCGGCAGGTCGATCGTCGACGTGGCAGGCGCTTCGCCCGCGCCATAGCTGACGTTCGGCTGTACGCCGAAGAAGGTGATCGTGTCCGGCCCCGGCGTTCCGAGCGCTGGCGCGACGAACAGCTGCGCCGACTCGTTGCCGTTCGGATAGTTCTTGGCGTTGACGACGAACGCCTTCATGACCTTCCAATGTTCCTCGTGAATGCGGTCCGCGAGAACGCCGAGGAAGAACTGTTCGTCCTTCTTGTCTTCGAAGTGGTAGGACGACGCCTGACTGTCCGCGACGAAGGCGTTTGCGTGCGCGAGGAAGCCCTCGCGCGCGCGAAAGACCGCGCCCATCGGATCGAGCTTGTCGGTGTCCCACTTGCGCCGCAGGAAGAACGGCCCCGTCGAGCCGAGCATCGAGCTGTTTGTCGCCCAGTGCTTCCAGCAACGGTCGTCCGTGGGGCTCGTGATGTCGGAGATCGACGAGTCCGCGGGCCCGAGCTTTCCGTGAAGCTCCGGCCCTGCGGTGTAGACCTCACGCAACGAGGCCGCCGAGCAGCCGAGCATGCGTTTTCGCTGCACTGCGTACTCGGGAACCTCGACCGGCTCGGTGATGCCGTACCGCGCTGCGAACATGTCGCCGACGCCGGGATAGAGGGTGCTCGGCGCGCTCACGTCGGTCCAGCTGACGTCCTTCGTCTTCCCCCCACCGAGCAGATCCGAAAACTTCGGTGCGCTCAGCGGATCGTCGAGTGCGTCCGCATGAATTTTCGGAAGACGCGCGCCGCCCCACGTCGTCCAGACCGCGTTGAGCCACGACTGCCCTGAACGACGCAGCGATGCCGTCACCGCTTTCGCGCCGTGAATCGCCCCGGCGTAGCCGGCAACGACCGCTGCGATGGCCGCGCGCCGCGGCGCCAGGTTCACCTCGGGAATGCCGCCGGCTCCTTCGGGAGCCCACTCCTGACGGTCGCTCTTGTACAACCCGGTCGGGAAGCCATCCGGCCCCTTGAACTTGATCCCGCCGATGCCGAGGCTCGCCGGGTACTTCGAGAACTCGGGATGACCCCACCGGCTCCACATGTGGCCTGTGGCCCATGCGTCCTGCAGGTAGTGCTGTGCCACCATCTCGAAGACGAGCGCCTCCCGTTCGCACTCGTGCGCTTCCGTGTTCGTGGCCATGCCAGCCCGCCCGAGCAGCGTCCCGTACTCGTACCAGGAGTCGTTGTCCTGATAGTGCTTGATCACCGTCTCCGCGAGAGTCCGGCAGACGGCCATCCGCTCCACCGCGAGGCGGTGGTAATAGCGGAAGAAGCTCTCGGCGGCCGGCATGAAGTGCGAGATGTTCAACACGCCGAGCGCGCGCTCGTACTCGTGACACGCATTCACGTCGGCATCGTGGTTTTCGCCGAAGATGGACGCTCCGGAGGAGCTCGTGACGCCCTTCAGCGGACAGACCTCGTTACCATTCGCCCAATCGCTGATGGAGTACGATTCGTCGGGCAGCTGAACGAGCTCGGCGAGCGAGATGGCGCGCACGACGTGCGATGCCGCCTTGTCGAACGTGACGGGGACGAAGCTCGGACCGGCGACGACGTTGCTGTCGACCTCGCCGGTGCCCTTGTTCGTAGGGCTCACCGGCGAAGCGATCATGCGATTGGCGGCGGGATACCGGATGAACATCGGCGTCTTGAAGATCGACGTCGTGTCGAATCCGGCGAGCTTCGCGGCGAGGAGTACGCCCGCGAGATGTTCCGCC
The DNA here is from genome assembly GCA_046593995.1 of Polyangiales bacterium. GTDB lineage: Bacteria > Myxococcota_A > Polyangia > Polyangiales > JADJMO01 > JALHOE01. The sequence goes on along the minus strand of JBKJQC010000038.1, from coordinate 2,447 downwards.
CCATGGCCGTCACCGAGCTCCTCAGCAGTCGGCGTCACGTTCCAGGCCCGGCGTGTCTTCACCCAGCCGAGGTTGTTGATCACTTTCTCCGGAAAGCTGACCGCGGGTTCGCAGCCATCGAACGAGCGCGCGCCGGGGACGCGCGTGCAGAGGAGCAGATTCGACACCGCGCGGTCGTCCGGGCCGCCCGCGCTCATCCCGCCGAACGTGTAGTGCACGAATGCTGCAACGTAGTGCGGTTTCGATGGATCGAGGGACTGCAGGGACAGCGGATCTTCGGTGCCGCGGGACAGCGGATTCTTCACGCCGAAGTGCCAGCCGAGCGGAAACGTCACCGATCCCTGCGGCACGTTGTGGGTGACGGTCCCGAACTCCGCGCCTGCCGAGTCGAAGGCGTCCGCACGTCGCGGTGTCGCTGCGACGCAGGTTCCCGTCGTGGTGAGGCAGATCAGAGCGAGCCTGGTGTTCATCCGGATCATGGCGCGTCTCCAAGGCCACCATCGGTGGTCGATCCATCCTCGAAAGTGTCCGTCGGGTAACACCCGTTCTTGCCGAAGCCGTCGAGCGCACCGGCCTCGGTGAGGCTTCCGCGCGCCTCGAAGTACTGCGTGATGCACTTCTCCGGACAGCAGTCCTCGCCGCCGTCATCGCCGAGCCAGGGGGTACTCCCCCCGCACCGGCGAAGGGAGGCGACGACGGTGTCGACGCTGGAGGACGGATTCACCACGATGCCCGCGGCGACCTGATCGAGGCACTTCCGCAGCCCGAGCATCGGTGTCTTCTTCTTCGGATCGAACGCGGGGATCATGCCGCCGAAGCTGTTGTCGCGGTTGAGGACCCGGCCCGCCTCGTCGGTTACCATTCCGGCATCGACGAGCATCCCCGTGAGCTCCTCGTTCGAATATGGGGGGGGAAGCTTCAGATCGACGGTCGCGACCCCCCTCGAGTCGGAGAGCGTCTTCGCGCCGTCGGTCACGCACCCGGCTCCGCTGCCGTCGCATTTCGCAAACGAAGACGAGCAGTCGTAGCGTGCGACACACGCCGTCTTGCACGACGTCGTGTCTGCGCAGCTCAGCGCGCCGCTGCACGACTTCGCCGAGACGGAGCACGGGACGTTGTCGGCGACGGCCGCGTAGTCGATCGCGCCGCCGACGACGGGGCACTCCCAGGTCGCTCCGGGCGGGACGCAGCTCGGACCGAGTGACGAGCAGTGGCCGCGTGGCGTCAGCACGCCGGCGTTGCACGAGCGCGCTGCGCCGCACGAGGCGAGCGCGTCGAACTTGCATGCCGTGCTTCCGGCGCAGACGCCCGCGCACTCCCCTGTTCCGCAGCGTCCCTTCGGCTCTGCCGCGCCCGCCGGGAGCACCTCGCATTTGCCCGGCGTCGAGCCTTTGCACGTGGTGCAGAGCGAGTCTCCGCAGTTCCACGTGTCGCAACAGACCTTCTCGCTCGTGCAGGTCCCGTCGATGCAGTCGACGTTCGACTCGCACGCGCCGCCGAGCGTGCTCACCGATTCGCCGCCGAGCTCCCACACCACGCCGCGGTTCGTGAGGAGCCGCACACGCTTGGTGATCGGATCGGCGAGGACGCGGAAGGGCCACCACAGGTTCGGCACGCGGCGCTCGTCGAACGAGCCGGTGGTCACGCCGTTCTGACGGATTCGGCTCGGCGGATCCGAGAGCGTCATGAAGTACCCGTGCTCGGGCGAGAGCAGCTCGAACGGGTACGGGTGCACCGTGGTGAGGTAGACGCCGCCCCACGGGGGCTCGACGTCCGAGATGCCGAGCTTCGCGGCGCGCCACGCGGTCGGCGCGTCGGTCGGGAGCTCGACGAGCCCCTTCGGTCCGTCACGGAACGCGAGGATTCGCTTGTGCGCCGCGTCCTCGATGACGGGTGGGAAGAAGCAATGCGGGAGGAAGTCGAGCCCGATCAGCGTGCTCGGCATGCCGCTCGCGACCGGCCACGGATACATGTAGCGGAGGCCGCGGGTCGCATCCCACGTCGATCCCGGCGTCTGCGAGACGACGCAGGTGTTGCCCTCCGCGATCTTCGCGCCGCCGGTCCACGCGGTGCCGTTCCACGTGCGGAGGGTGCCGTCGGCGTCGATCATCGACACGCCGCCGAGCGACGTCGACTCGAACGCCGCGTTCGGGTGCGTCCACCCCGACTGGAGGGTGGCCTTCCAGTTCATGTAGTAGTCGAACGAGGTCGCGACGAGATCGCCGCGGTCACGCCACACGAGCGATTGGTACGGGCTCGCGAACGGGCCCGCCCATGCGGTGCCGTTCCATTCCCACGTAGTCGCCGGCACGGAGCAGCCGTAGGCGACCGTCTTGCCGCGCGCGCCGTCGAACGCCGTCGTGATCGCCGCGGTGCACGACGTCCAGCCGGCGGGGAGCGGGTGGCTCGTCCACGTCGTGCCATCGAGCTCCCACGTCGCCCCGGCG
>JBKJQC010000340.1:0-3283 GCA_046593995.1 Polyangiales bacterium | reverse complement strand
ACGCGGGCTCCGAACGAGGCGGAGGGCTTCGAACGCGCGGCGGAAGTGGGCCGGCGTGCGGAGCGCCAGCAGGTCGTAGTCGGGTGTCCACCCTCGCCTCGGGCCGAAGTCGAAGAGGACGCTGCCCCATGCAGCGAGGCGCTCGCGGGGCTCGTCCGTGCTGTCTTGCGTGCTTTCCTGAAGGTAGATCCGGAGCGCGTCGAGGAGCATCGTCAGGCGTCGGCCCTGCACGTCTTCGCGCCGATCGACGAGCGACGTCCAGTGAGAGAGCAGGTGCGCGCCGCGCGTCGGTGCCTCGGGGAGCACCCTGCGCGCGACGTCGAGCAGCGGGACGAGCGTCTTGCCGATGGACACCTCGGTCGCGACGAGCGCGCGGAGATCCGCGAGGTGCTCGACGGGATCCCACGCCGGCGGAAGTCGCGCGCGCAAGGCGCGGAGCCGCTTTATCGGGGCCACGTTCGGATGCCACGTCGTCCGCTTGCGCACCTCCCGCTCGATCTCCTCGAGCTCGCGATGCGCGCTCCCCCACCGCGCGACGAGCCCCGACGGCGCGCTCGCGGCGAAGAGCGACAGGGCATCGCGACGCGTCTTGGCTTCGAGACGTCCGAGCCAGACGAGGAACCCCGAGAGCGCGTCGAGAACAGGATATGTCGGCCCCTTCGCGTCGCGCACCGGCAAAGGCCCCGCGCCCGCGCCGATCGAGACGGGAAACAGCTTCTCGAACGGCTCCGGCTCGCACGTCCGCACGTCGGCCTCGATCGTCTCCTCGAGGAACGACCACAGCGCGCGTGCGCGCGCCCCGTCGTCGCGAACGATGCGGAGCGCGGCGAAGCACGCGAGCCGCGCTTGGTCCTGCGGCGCGCGGGCCATCAGCGCCGCGAAGATCGGTGCGTGTTCGTCGAGCGCGTCGAGCGCAGCGCCGAGGAGCTTCGGCTCGAACGCGTATCCCCAGGAGAGCGCCTCGACGAGGGAACGCGTGCCTGGGTCCTCGAGTCGAGCGCGTACCCGTTGGCCGATGCTTCGCGGAAGTGAGGCGATGAGCTCGTCGATCGCGCCCCCGAACGGCGCGCCGTCGTGCACCGACGGCTTGATGCGCGCGACGGCCGCGAGCACGCGCTTCCGCCAGAGGTCGACGTCGCCGACGATCCGCTCCAAGGCCTCGCGATAGTCGCGCCGCAGCTCGTTCACGGCGCGCGTCGTCTCGTGCAGACGGCTACGATCGACGCGCAGCACGCCCTCACCCGGCGGCAACAACAGCCACGTGACCGCCCCCGTCTCCACCGCGAGCGGCACGCCGCGCAGCCACTCGACCCGCGCGTGCAGGAGCGACTTCACGCGCGCGCTCGTCACGCGCGTGCTCGTATCTCGGGATCGCGCAGGTCGCACCGCGAAAGGATTCCACGGATCGCGCCAATGTCGACGTGCTGGACGTACTGGTCAGCACCTTGGTCCCAGTGGGTGCGCACGCAAGAATACAAACAGGGAGCCGGTCAGGGAGGGGAACCAGAGCTCCAAGAGGTCTGCCGATCTCTGCTGTTGCTTCGCCGCTGCACTCGTCGTCGTCCCCGCTCGGCGTCGAGCCAGGATTGAACACGGAGGCACGGAGGCACGGAGGCCGACAGTGTGCTGCCGCGCGCGTACGACGAGGTTGGTGCCGCAATCGCGACATCGACGCCATCGCCGCGATCGGCAGACTGCTCGAGCCTCCGTGTCCCTCCGCGCCTCCGTGCCTCCGTGTTCCTCTCGACTCGTGGAGGGCTCGACGAAGGCGAGAGCAAAGTGAGCGTGTGAGCAGAAATCGGCAGACCTCTGGATCTCCCCGTCTCCCTGTTTGCTTCTCGAGGGGGCTGATCGAGCCCTCAGTCGGGCGAGTCGGTCGGCGCTTCGAAGAGCGGGGGCACGGGGGTGTCCTTCACGCGCTTCGTCTCGAAGACCCACCACTTGCCGTGGTGCACCACGGTGTCGACCTCGTCGGCGTGGCTCCCCCACACGGACTCGCGCGGATCCTTGCCGTCGTCGAACGTGGTCTTCATCAGCACGAGGTCGAAGTACTTCGCGTACGGCTCGCTCGCGCGGTAGTCGCTCGGGTTCCACTCGAAGTTCGCGGGGCCGTCGGGCGGGAGCGTCGCGCGCTTGTAATGGACCGGCAGGCTCATCGTGCGGGTGAACGAGAAGCAGACCTCTCCGCCGTTGCGCGCGACGTAGAACGCGGAGGAGTGGAGGAGCGACCAGTGATAGGTCGCCTCGATCTTCGGTGACCAGAGGAGGCCGGTGACGCGTCTTCCCTTCGGCATCTTGTCGAGGACGGTGTCGAGATCCTTCATCTCGCGGCCGACGTCCCCCATCCACATCCAGAAGCTCACCGCCGCCCCGAGCCCGACCGAGACGTACATCAGCCGCAGGATCTCGTCCTTCCGCGGCGTCGCGCGCGGCACCCACAGGATCAGCGTCAGGACGACGAGCAGCGCGATGCGCTCGAAGACGAAGTTCGTCGCCCAGAACACGTGCGGGATGACGAAGTAGGCGGCGACCGACGCGACGAAGAGCCAGCGGAGGACGGGCGGCGCCTCGTCCTCGACGTCGCGCAGGAGCGCTCCGAGGAGCAAGAGCCCGAGCGCGACGCCGAGGATGCGCAGGTCGAGGCGGTCCGCGCGCAGGCCGGTCGCGTACTCGAGGAACCCTTTCACCTTCTGCATGGCGAAGACGTCGTTGCCTTCGTACTGGCCGTACTCGAAGTTCTGCCACGCGAGCTGCTTCTGCCGGTAATAGACTGCCGCGCAGTAGACGATCGCCGGCAAGAGCGGAGCGCCCGTGCGGATCGCGCGGCCGAGCCGCATCGCGAAGGGCTCCCTCGCCGTCTGCACGCGGACGACGATCGTCACGAGCATGAGCATGTACGCGAGCGCCGACGCGAGGAGGTGCGTCCAGGCACCGAGGGTCGCGACGAGCGCGGTGACGACCTCGTGCCGCAGGCGCTTGCGCGGATCGACGTTCGGCGTCTCCATGACGCGCGCGAGCACGATGAGCTGGATGGCGAGGCCGAGCCCGAAGTTCACGAAGCCCCAGGCGAACGAGTATCCGACGACGAGCGGCACCACGAGGAACGCGCGCGTGCGCGGGCGGCCCGTCGCCCTCAACAAGAGCAGCGTCGCGGCGCCGGTGACCAGCACGTACGCGCCGAGGACGACCGTGCCTGCCGTCTCGATGGGGAGGAAGGTGTGGAGCAGCGCGACCGCGACGTGGAACGCGGAGTTGTAGCTGAGGAGGTTCGTCTCGAAGAGCA
>JBKJQC010000253.1:0-10030 GCA_046593995.1 Polyangiales bacterium | reverse complement strand
CGAGGCATCGGAGCGCGACGTATACTCTCTTCCTCTCCGTCCCCTCTCCCTCTCGTGCCCTAGACCCTAGACCCTAGACCCTAGACCTCTTCCACCGGCCGTGTGACGACGAGCAGCGCGGCGATCGCGTAGCAGACGATGGCCCCCAACATCACCCGGGAGAAGCCGAACGTCATCGAGAGGGCCAACGTCGAGACGCTCGCGAGGACGGAGATCGCGCCGTTGACCGCCCAGAACCAGGCGCGGTTCTCCTCGCCGAAGAGCATCATCCCCACGGGGAACGCGAAGCCCATCGCGACGGCGGCAGGGAAGACCGAGAGCACCACGACGGCGATCCGTACCTCGAGCGGTTGCCCGAGGGTCGCGCGCGCGGCGAACGGGAGGACGACCGCGAAGAGGAGGACCACGAGCGGCAGCGCGAGCGCGACCCTACGGACGCGCTTGGGCGAGAGGCGCGCGGCGAGCATCGCGCCGGTACCTGCGCCGAGCAGCATCGTCGCGAGCACGACGGCCGTGGCTCGGCTCGGGTGCCCGAGCCAGTGCGTGCAGCGTTGCATGAGCGGCAGCTCGACGAACATGAAGCCGAGGCCGATCGCCGCGAAGTACGCGGTGCCCGGGATGAACCCCGGTGCGCGCGGGAACCGTCCGCGCATCCCGAAGGGGACGAAGAAGAGCGCGACGGTGACCACCGCAACGACGGTCAGCAGGCGGCGCAGCTGCACGACCGCCTGCTCGTTCTCCGAGACCTGCGCGAGCATCGGCCCCTTCGGCAGATCGAAGAGCCGCAGGGTCTGGAAGAAGAACGGGCGGTCATCGGTCGGCGGGGAGAGATCGAGCCCTTCGCGGTGGAACTTCGCGTCGCCCGAGACGAGCACCTCTTGGACCATGCGCGAGGGCACCGCGCCCTTCGGCATCGGCCACCGACGCGAGAAGCCGCGCTCTCGGGCGACCGCGTCGACGTCGTCCAGCCGATCGCCCACCGGCTCCTTGAAGACCAACAGGTTCCCGACCTTGCCCGCCTCGAGGAGCACCATCGAGCCGTTCGGATCGGGCGAGTGCTCTGCGATCAACGCGGCCTTCGCGAGCAATGCGAGCCGCGCGATCTCGAGCTGGTGGCTGCCCCCGGCCCAACGGCTGACGGTCAGGACGCCGCCCGGTGCGAGCCGCCGCAGATACGAACGGAACGCCTCGAGCGTGTAGAGGTTGTTCTCCGAGAGCGTGTACGCACCAGCCGACGTCGCGGCCCACGTGTCGATGAGCGAGATCTGCAGGACATCGTACGCCGTCTGCGTCGAGGCGAGGTACGAGCGCCCTTCGCTCGCGATCGCGCGGACGCCGGCGCGGTGGTACGGATCGCCGGAGTACGCCGCGAAGGTGGTGCCGATCGCCTCGATGGTGAACGGATTGAGCTCGATGGCGTCGACCCGCGTCGCCCCACTCTTGAGGGCCGTGAGGATGTCTCGTCCGCCGCCGGCCCCGACGATCGCGACCGTCTCCGGACGACGGATCTGGTACGCGGCCGACGTCACGTCGAACATCAGGTGGGGGAGCGGCGAGGTCCCGTCCCACTTGGTGATGGGCGTCCCGGCCGAGCCGTCCTGCTCGAGCCAGAGCTGCTCGTGCGGCGCCTGCACCCACTTCGCGCCCATGCCCCAGCCGAACGCGGCACCGTCGTCGCGGAGGACGAACGCGCTCGGGAAGACGGCGAGGCGCGCCGTCGGCGTCCACTTCTCGAAGAGCGGCTGGACCGACTCGGCGTACACCTTGGTGTAGCGGAGTCGATAGGGCGCTCCGCTCGCGACGGTCAGGATCGTGAGCCCGCCGATGACGAACGCGGGCACGCGCGACGCGCGGTCGACGAGCAGCACGGCGACGAGCGGGAGGAGACCGACCAGCGCGACCACCTGCGGCGTCGGCAGTCCGTAGAGCAACGGGAAGACGAGGAGCGCGCCGATCGTCGCGCCGAGGAGATCCGCGCCGTACATCGTGCCGATCGAGCGGCCGCGCGCAGAGAGGAGCAGCGCGCACACCGCCGTCCCGAGGGCGAGCGCCGGCGCGAGCAACACCACCACCCAGAACGTCGTCGCCGTCTTGAACGCGGCGCCGAGGCGCACGATCGCGAGCACCGACAACGGCACGAGCGCCGCGGCGGCGAGCAACGCGCGCGGGAGCGTGCGGGGGCCCGGCTTGGCCATCGCGAACCACACGCCGGGCGCTCCGAGCCCGAGCATCGCGAGCGAGACCGAGAGGAAGACGAAGTGGTACCAGAGCACGACGCTCAGGACGCGCGTGACCAGCACCTCGAACAGGAGCACCGCGCACGACGCCAACGCGATCGCGACGTGGTCGCGTACCTTCGAGCGCTCATCCACGATGGCTGCCGTCGGCTGGTCTATCGTGAACGCGCGAAAGGCTCAGTGACCGAACTCGAGGCCGAGCTTCGGTCCGATGAAGTACTGCGTGCTCGTCGTGAGGCCGTACGCCGGGATGGGGTCCGGAACGCTGCCCGTCCGCGGCGAGACGAACGCAGGATTGGTCGTGGCCGGCTCGGTGAAGACCTCCCCCGGGAAGTCGATCCACGCCACGAACCCGATGAAGAAGCGCGAGCCGGGGGACTTGCCGAGCGTCATGCCCACGTCGAAGAGGAGACCGGGCGCGGTATAGGTCTGGAAGGACTTGTGCTCGTCGTTCACGTCGCCGCTCATGTTCCGGCGGAAGTTGACGCTCTTGTACACGGCGCCGACGGCGATCCCGAGCGTTCCGCGTACCACGTCGCCGGGCGTCGCGAGCCTGCCGCCGATGCCGCCGAAGCCGCCCGCGCCGACGAACTCGAACTTCTCGTTGCGCGGGACGTTCTGGATGTTGGTGCCCGGCAGCGGCGTGTCGTTCGCGCGATGGTTACGCGAGACGGTGTACTGATCGTAGATGCCGGCGCCGACGACCTCGATGCCGACCCAGTTCCACATGTACCCGACGCGGAGATCCACGCCGAACCCGTAGGGGAGCTCCTGCGCGAGCTCGCAGCGCAGCGGCGCGGTGCCGTCCTGCGGGCACTCGACCGTCTGCCGCTGCATCGGGAACAGGCCCATGAAGCCGAGGCTCCCGCGCACGCCGGTGAAGCGATCCTTGTCGTCGGGCAGCGGCAACGGCGCGCCGCCACCCCCTCCGTGCTTCACCTCGACGAGGGTCACGGTCTGCTGCGTCGTTCGTCCGCGCTCGACGAGGAGCGGCGCGCGGAACGTCTCGAAGCCGTCGAAGGAGACCTCGAGCTGATGGGTCCCGGGAGGGAGCTCGCCGGCGAAGTTGCCGGTGCCGGCCTGGTGTCCGTCGATGACGATCTTGGCGACGCTCGGGTTCGCGCGCACGGACACGATGCCGTTGATCGGCACGACCAGCGCGACGAAATCGAGCTTCCCCTTCACGAGGACGTCGATCTGCTTCGGATCGCTCGCGGCCTTCTCGTTGCGCAGCTCGATGACGTGCGCGCCGGCCGGGAGATCGCCGTCCCACGGCGCGGGGCCGACGTCTTTCCCGTCGATGAACACGTGCGCGGGGATGCCGTTCTGCTCGCGGATCGTGACGTGCCCCGTGGTGGCGATCATCTCGAGGTGCACGGGCACCTTCACGACCTGATCGGACGCCACCATGAACTCTTGCTCGCGCGGCTCGAACCCGGCCTTCGCCACGCGCACGCGATGAAGCCCGACGTTGAAGCGAATCGGCGGGAGCGGGGTCGGACCGGCGAGCACGCGGCCGTCCACGGAGATCTCCGCGTCGGGCTGATCGACCTGGAAGAGCACTTCGCCCGTGATCATCTTCAGCTCGTCGAGGGCGCGCTGGATGTCCTTCTTCACGTCGGGCTTCAGGTCCGCGTCGTGCGCCTTGAGGAGATACTCGTAGGCGTAGTAGGCCTCGGCCGAGCGCTTGAGCTGTCGGAGGCAGACCGCCTTGTTGCGGAGCGCCGTGTAGCGCTTGCCGAGCGCGTAGCTCTTCTCGAACTCGCTGAGCGCCGCCTCGTACTCCTTCGCATCGAGGAGCTTCACGCCCAGCTCGAAGTGCTTCTTCGCCTCGGCGACGTTGTCCACGGACGGAGCGCCTGGCGGCATCCCCTGAGCGAGCACTGGCAGGGCGACGCTCTGCACGGCCAGGACGAGGTATCCCAGTCGCGCGACGCGGCCGAGGCATGACGAACGAAGCATGATCCCTCTCGAGCGCTCGGGTTCCGGACGGCTTCCGGAAGGCCCGCGCACTATACACGACGGATCAGTACTCTTTCGACGGGGTGACGCAGCCGAAACAGTTCGTGCCGGGGGTCGCAGGTGCGGCGACGGGCGCCGGGGTGGTGGCGGTACCCGCGACGGTCTTCGCCGAGGGCGGCGGCGGCGGCTTCGTGGTCCCGGGCTTCACCACTGGGATGACCTTGGCGGGCGACGCGGCCGGCGCAACCGGCGCAACGACCGTCGCGACGGGCGCGCTCTTGACGGTCGGCGGCGGTGCAGGCGCCTCCGGCTCCGCGGTGGCCGTCTCCTTCGGCTTCACGGCCTTCTTCTTGACGGTCGGCTCGGTCGGCTCGGTCGGCTCTGCGGGCGCGGCGTTCGCGCCTTCTTCGGGCTGCGCCGGGTGCTGCGCGCGGTAGTAGAAGAGACCGCCCCAGACGAGGATCATCGCGAGGACGACGCCGGCGATCGCGAAGATCGCACCTCCGCTCCTCTTTGCAGGGACGCCCGCCGCGTGCAGCGGCGGCTCCGACAGCTGCTGCGGCATCGCGATGGTGCCGGTGTGGCCGGGAGGTACGGCCATCGCCGTGCCCGTGGAGATCGGCTTCCGCGGCGTCATCGCGCCCATCGGGCCGAGCGGGATCTGCCCGGGCGTGATCTGATGCTGACCCGACGGGCCGGGCGTGATCTGATGCTGACCCGAGGGGAGCTGTTGGAGCGCGGCGCGCGCCTGATTCACGAGCGCGTCGTAGTTCGCCGACCCGTCCATCGGGATGGTGGCGCTCAGATCAACGCCAACGGCCTGCATCGGCGTCGGCGGGCGCTGCTGCACCGGCATGTTGCCGGTGACGTTGCCGGTCATGCCCACCATCGTTCCCGGGGGGGACGCGTAGTGCGGCGAGATGCGGATCGCGTCGTGCCCACCGGAGGGCGTGCTCGGTACGGAGAAGCGCCCGGTGCCCATCGAGAGATCGACGGCGGCGACCTGCGAGAGCGCCTTCACGAACGTGACGGCGTCGGCGAGGCGGCGACCGTGATCGTGCTCGAGCGCGGAGTCGACGAGCTGCGCGATCCCCGCGGGAACCCACGGCGCGACGCTGATCAGCGGCGGCGGACGCGTGGTGAGGATCTTCACGATCGTCATCTCGTACGAGGGGCCCTCGTCGTACGGCGCGCGGCCGGCGAGCATCTCGTAGAGGACGCCGCCGAGCGCCCAGATGTCGGTCTTGTGATCGATGTTCGGGAGGCCCTGCGCCTGCTCCGGCGACATGTACTGGGGCGTGCCGAGGGCGGTCCCGAGACGCGTGAGCGCCTTGTTGTTCCCCTCGGGCGTGACCGTCTCGTTCAGCAGCTTGGAGATGCCGAAGTCGAGGACCTTCACGAGGAGGCCCCCCTCTTCCTTCTCGGTGAGGAAGATGTTCGCGGGCTTGAGATCGCGATGCACGATGCCGCCCGCGTGCGCCTTCACGAGGGCCCGGGCGATCTGATGCGCGATGTGCGCCGCTTCCTTCGGATCGAGCTTCGTCTCCCGCTGCAGCTTGGTCGAGAGGTCCTCTCCCTGGAGGTACTCCATCACCATGTACACGCCGCACGTCGGGTCCTCGCCGACGTCGAAGACCTGCACGATGTGGGCGCTCTCGACGGACGACGCGGCGCGCGCCTCGCGGCGGAGGCGCGACGTGAGCTCCTGCGACATCGAGTGCGCCTGGTCGATCATCTTGATCGCGACGCGCTTGCCGATCTCGATGTTCTGGCCTTCGTAGACGGCGCCCATGCCGCCCTGCCCGAGGAGGCGGCGAACCATGTATTTGCCGCTGATGGTGCGGCCGACGATTGCTTGCGGGTCGTGCATGACGAACAGCTCCCCCGGGCGGGTGGGCCCTCCGAGCTTACGGCCAGGTATGGACCGTTGCCGAGTGATTCACAAATGTGATCTCCAGCGCACAGCGCAGGCGGAGGTGCGAGCGCGGGGAAGCCAGAGCTTGGACCCGCAAAAGTGTCGAGGATTTGCCGCTTCATCACGGCCGCGCCGTCTCCGGCCGAGCCAGCCGCCGTCGCGCTCGAAGGGGCCGCGCGAGCAGGCGGCCTGATACGGTCACGCACGCCAGCCACTCACGCCCGGCCATGTCGCTCGCGCCCACGTCCGGTCCCGGCTCCAGATTTCTCCGCGCGATCGGCGCGCTGTCCCTCGTCACGTGGGCGGTGCTCGCGGGCCCGTCGTTCTTCGATCGGACGTCGATCCCCCCCCTCGTCCTCGCCGTCCTCGCGCTCTCGATCGGATTCGCGATGCCGGGGTGGACGCGGGCCGCGTGCGACGCGCTCGTCGCAATCCCGCCGCGCACGTTCGTCGTCGGCGCCGCGGTCGTCGCCACGCTCGTCTCGTACCTGCTCGTCTCCGGACCGATGCGCGAGCGTCCGCTGTCGATCGACGCGGCGGTCTATCTCTTCGAGGCGCGGCCGCTCGGACGCTTCCAGCTTGCAGCGCCGCTCCCCGAGCCCCGTCACCTCTTCGGGGGACGCTTCCTCTTCGAGGGCGCCGACGGTCGGCTGCACGGCGTGTTCCCCGTCGGGTTCCCGCTCCTCCTCGCGCCGTTCGCCGCGCTGTCGGTGCCGCTGCTCGTCGGACCGTTCGTCTCGGCGCTGCTCGTCGTCGCGCAGGCTGCCCTCGGTCGCGCGATCGAGGACACGCCCGAGGGAGAGCTCGGGCTCGCGACGCGACTCTCGGTCCTCCTCTCGCTCCCTTCGTTCGCGCGCGCGGTGGAGACGGCGGACCTCCTGTCGCATGCGTGGGTGGCGGTGCTCGGCGCGACGGCGATCGCGTTCGCCCTCGGACGAACGTTGCGCGCGCGGGGGGCGCTCCTGATCGGCGCGTGCCTCGGGTGGGCGTTCGCGACGCGGCTCCTCGACGGTCTGGTGCTCACCGCGATCGTCTTCGCGATCGTCGCCCACGGCGCGCTCCGCGGCCGGATCGACCGGCGCATCGCCTTGCTGCCATTGCTGACGATGCTGCCATTCTACGGCCTCATCTTCTGGCAGCAGAAGGCCGCGACCGGCTCGTTCCTCGTGCCGACGCAGTCGGTGTACTTCGCCCGTTCGGACTGGCCGCCGAGCTGTCATCGCCTCGGCTTCGGCGAGGACGTCGGGTGCGCCGTCGAGCACGAGGAAGAGCGGAAGCTGTTCGGGCCGGAGGGGTACGGGCTCCGCGATGCGTTCCGCGTCGTACGCGAGCGCGCTTCTGCGCTCGGCGGCGATCTGCTCGCGCTCCCTGCGCTCGCGCTCCTCGGCTTCGCGGTCGTGGCGGCGCTCGGGGTCCCGCGCGATGCGCTGCTCGCTGTCACCGTCGTCCTCTTCACCGTCGTCTACGGTCTCTTCTACTACGGGAACTCGCCGATCCACGGCGCGCGTCATCTCTTCCCGGTGGCACCGGCGCTGTGGCTCCTCGTGGCGCGCGCAGCGGTCGAGACACGCACGCGGCGGAGCGGGCGCCTCGCGACGGAGAACGTCCGGTCCATCGCCGTCGTGACCCTCGTGGCGACCACCACGCTCGGGATGGTGCCGCGGTGGGTGGTGGGTGCTGACAAGATCGCACGCGCGCAGGCCGCACGCATCGACGTGCGGGGGGTGATCGCCAAGAACGCCCTCGATCGAGGGCTGATCGTCACCGCGGACAACCTCTCGTGGATCGCAGGGTTCGATCCGGCGCATGATGGAGCGGAGCGCATCGTCGTGCAGTTCGACCGCTCGGGGCTCAAGGATCTCCGCCGCGCGTACCCGTCGCTCCCGGTGCACTCGCTCCTCGACGACGAGACCGTGCAGACCCAGACGCTCGCTGCGCCAGCCCCCGGCCTCCTCCTCGAGCTCGAGCGCACCTGGCCCTCGTTCGTGCGTCCCGTCGACGTGGGTGCGCGGGTCGTGAAGAGCAAGGGGTGCTGCAACGTCGAGGCGAGCGGCGAGCAGGCGCTCTTCGTGTTCCAAGCGCGCCCTTCTGCGTCGTTGACCATTCCCTTCACGGTCGCCGCACCCGGTCGCTACACGCTACGGCTCGAGGGCATCACGTCCCCCGATCACGGGACCTGGGCGGTCACGCTCGACGACACGGACCTACCTCCGTGGGACGGCTACGACGTCGGCAAGACGCTCCGCCGCGGGACGCCTTCGCCCGCGCGCGATCTCTCCGGTGGCCACCACGTCCTCGTCCTGCGCTGCACGGGTAAGCGCGAAGCGAGCAGCGGTTACGGAGCGCTCTTCGACGCCTTGATCGGCACGCCGGAGATGCCGACGCCGTAGTCGAGCGGGATCCGTCGGTAGCGCGCGATCGCCGAGAGCTCGTCCGCGTCGAGCGCGTGCGGTCGAGCGAGGTGGAGCGACTTCGTCTGCGCCTCTGCGAGGAGCGCCTTCGGCACGAATTCGGGGGCGTGGAGCCACCACTTGTTGCGGCTGCCCCGCATGCGGATCGAGAACCATGCGCCGACCTGGAACGGTCCCGTGATCTCGCCGCGGTAGAGGAGCCAGGTCCTCCCGTCGATCACGCGCGTCGCCGTCGGGTCGAGCGGGAGCTCGGAGCCGCTGGTCGGCGACGTGGAGCTCGCCGGCGAGATGGAGACACGCACGAGCGGGGTGAGCGTCGCGAGGTCGACCGGCTTCTCCGTCGAGATCCACACCTGCGCGACGAACGGCCCCGTCCCACCGGGGAGCTGCGCCATCACGGAAAAGGCGCGCGGGTTCGCCGTGCCCGATGCGGGGATGTCGGAGACCGACACGACGCGGAGCGAGACGCCGTTCGGCGCGTTGCTCGTGATCATCGGCAGGAGCGCCGGCGGCTCGGTCGCCGTGCTGCTCACGATCCACCGTCCGATGCCGGGGCTGCCGTCTTCGAAGCTCGGATCGAGGACGAGGTTCTGGACGTTCGTCTCGCCGAAGAGCCCGACCTGCTTCAGCGTGCGGATCTGCGGAACGGCGGCGTCGACCGTCGCGGTCCCGGCGTCCTCGCTCGGAACCACCGCATAGCCACGCGCCGGGGGCGGCTCGGACGAGGAGCCGCAGCCGACGAGGAGCGCCCCCCATGCGAGGTGACCGAAGCGGCGGCTCACAGCTCCCCTCCTTCCTCGGGACCGCCCGCGAGCCACGCGTGCGCGGCCTCGATCAGCGTGTCGCGATCGGCGATCGCATCGGACATCTTCTCTGCGGCGACGACGTCCGGCGGCACGCCGCGTCCGCTCTCCCATGGTCCGTTCGCGAGCTCGTCCCACGTCGGCGCGAACACCGAGTCCTGCATCTGCACGCTGCCGCCGCTCCACCCGACGAGGAACGCGGGGATCGACGACACCGACCCGAACGCGCCGCTCGAAGCGCCGGGGCCGTAGATCTTCAGCTTGGTGCGCCCCTTCACGAGCTTCGCGAGGAAATCGTTGGCGGAGACGTCCGCGGCCTGGAGGAACGCGACGCGCGCGTGCTCCGCGACGGGGGCGACGACGCGCGTGAAGTACACGTCGGCGAAGGAGCAGAGGAGCGAGCTCGAGGCACGGTCGACGCACGGCTTGGTCGAGGTCATCAGCTCCTGTAGCGAGACGCCGTCCCACGCGCCGATCGGCAGGATCAGGTTCCCGATGCTCTGCGTGCTCGGTCGCAGCAGGTCGGCGACCGTCTCCGCGTTGAAGCCGTAGCCGCCGTTGCCCTGTCGGACGTCGAAGAGGACCTTCGTCGGGGGCGACGCCGTCGGGAAGAGCGCGACCATCGAGGGGGACCACTGCTCGAGCCCGTAGGTGCCGTCGAACTGGACCGCGAGCACGTCACCGCGCACGACCTGGCCGGAG
>JBKJQC010000223.1:0-19507 GCA_046593995.1 Polyangiales bacterium | reverse complement strand
CGCCGCTCGCCAAGTTCCCCGTCGCTGGTGTCGGCAAGTTCGACATGAAGCTCCGCGGCACCTTCGACTCCTTCAAGGGCGAGGGAACCGCCGCGTTCAACGGCTTCGTGTTCGATCAGTTCGCGCTCGGCGACATCGAGGCGGCGAGCTTCCATTTCAACGACAACGCGCTGATCGAGGCTGACTCGATCAAGGTGAAGCACGGGGAGTCGCACTACGACATCCCGAGCATGCGCATCGACCTGAGCGGTCACGGTGTCGTGCTCGACGCGCTCGCGAAGAGCGCGAACCTGAGCCTCGACGACGCCTACGAGATCTTCAGGCTCACGGGCGATCCGCGCTGGCAGGACATCAAGGGGCACGTCTCGCTCGACGCGCGCGCGCACTTCGTCGTCGGTGGGAAGACCGATCCGTGCGGCGGTGGTCGCCTCGATCTCGACGTGAACGCCGGGATCCTCGCGCTCGATCTGTGGGGCGAACGCTACGACGGCGGCAGCGCGGACGTCTCGCTCACCTGGTGGGACTTCGACGGCGGTGGCCTCGGCATGGATCTCGAGCTCCACGCCGCGTCCTTGAAGAAGAAGGGAGGCGGCTCCGTCGTCGCCTCGGGCACCATCAAGCGCGGCGGCAACCTGAACCTCAAGGTCACCGCAGCGGGCGTGCAGCTCCGCGGCCTCTCGACGATGCCGACGCTCGCCATCCCGATCGACGGCAGCGTCGACGCCGTCGCGGAGGTCGGCGGCACGTTCGACACGATGCGCATCGTCGCGGACGTGAACGTGTCGCCGGTCCGCATCTCGAACCAGACGCTGCCGAAGTCGCGCTTCCGCCTCGTGCGCGAGCCACTCTCGGTCGTCGAGGCCTCGCCGCAGCCGGACGCGAAAGGGTGTTACAAGGCGCAGAAACCGGTCCTCTTCGACCCCGTGAAGTGGGCTGAGGACCAGGCGACCGGCGAGTTCGCGCTCACTGGTGAGGCGTTCGGCAGCGCCGTGAAGTTCGACAACCTTCGCTTCACCGACGCGCGGAAGAAGGTCGCGTGGGGCAAGCTCACGATCCGCGAGCTCGATCTCGCGCCGCTCTCGCTCCTCCGCGTGGAGACCGCCGAGGAAGAGCTCGCGCTCGAGGAGTCCGGCAAGGCGGCGAGCATCTCCGCGGTGACCGGCAAGGCGAGCGCGGACGTCTCGCTCGAGTCGCTCCCGTTCGACGCGTGGTGGAACGCTGTCGGCAAGGTCGAGCACATCACCATCGCAGCGTCGCGCGGCGACCTCGGCATCGCGACGGTCGACCCGACGCCGACGATCACGTTCGGCAAGCACGGGCTCTCCCTGCCGGAGACCGGTCTCGCGCTGCGCTTCGGCGACGTGCCGACGAAGGTCGTCGTCGCGGCCGAGGTGAAGCGCGATCCGACCGACTCGAAGTCGCCGGAGCTCGTCGCCTCGATCGAGCTGCCGACGATCCCGCTCGCGCGCCTCGAAGAGTTCATGCCGAAGAGCATCGACCGCGCCGAGGGCACCGCCCGGGGTCGACTGAAGATCGGCGGCACGCTCGCCTCGCCGACGTGGGACGGCGAGGTCGCGATCAAGGACGGCGCGTTCTCGTTCAAGGCGATCTCGATGCCGCTCGTCGGCGTGAACGGCAGCATCAAGATCGATCCCAAGCGCGGCGTCACCATCGAGAAGCTCACCGGCGAGCTCGGCGGCGGCACCCTCGAGCTCACCGGCGGCGCGGGCATCAAGGGCACGCGGCTCGGCGACGTCGACGTGAAGATCAAGTGCCGCGACGTGCACTTCCGCTACGGCGAAGGCATGTCGACCACCTTCGACGCCGACCTCCGCGCCACGTGGACGGAGCCCGCACCGGGCGCCCCCGCCGAGAAGGCGAGCGTCGAGGGTGTCGTGGAGATCGAGAGCTTCCTCTACGAGAAGCAGGTCCGCTTCTTCGACGTCGGGGCCGTGCAGGCCGCCAAGCGCACCGAGGTCGAGGCCTACGATCCGCTGCGCGACGTGATGGCGTTCGACATCGAGATGCGCAGCAAGCGGGGCTTCCGCGTGCGCAACAACCTCGTCGATGCGAGCCTCGGGATCGGCCCCTCGGGCTTGCGCGTCGTCGGCACGAACCAACGCTGGGGCGTGCTCGGCGAGCTGCTCGTGGTTCAGGGCGGCACCTTCCGCTTCCGCCGTCACGCGTTCGAGATCCGCGAGGGCGCGCTCCGCTTCGACGACGAGACCAAGATCGATCCGTACATCGACGTCACCGCCGTCACCGAGTTCCGCCGCGCAGCGACGGCCGGCGCGATCAACGAGTGGCGCATCCGACTGCACGCGTTCGGCACGCGCGACGAGTTCAAGCTCGAGCTCTCGAGCGAGCCGCCGCTCTCGCAGGAGGATCTCTTCTACCTGCTCACCATCGGCATGACGAAGGCCGAGACCTCGCAGATCAGCGGTAACGTCGCGGGCGGCGCCGGGCTCGACCTCCTCGCCAACGTGACCGGCATGAACGAGACGCTGAGCCAGGCCATCCCGGTGATCGACGACTTCCGCTTCGGAACGGCGTACAGCCTTCGCACGGGTCGCACCGAGCCGCAGGTCACGTTCGGGAAGAAGCTCACCGAGACGCTGCGCGCGAGCGTCACCAGCGGCCTCGGCGAGCGGCGCGAGGTCACGGCGGTCATCGAATGGCGACTCTCGAGGCCCGTGTCGCTACAGGCCTCCTACGACAACGTGAATGACGTATCCTCGCGCTCCATTGGAAACGTGGGGGTCGACCTCCGCTACCGACTCGAGTTCTAGTAGAAGCTCCGTTGCGGAGGCTCGTCTCTCGATCGTGCGCGTTCTGTTCCGAATCGTCGCGGTCGCGATGCTGGTCCTCACTGGCGCCGTCGCAGCCGGAGGTGCGCGCGCGCAGACGGTGACGAGCCCGCCGCCGCCGCCGCCCCCGCCGACGGCGCCTGCCCCGGGAGCCGCCGTCGAGCCGCTGCCGACCGTGGGGTCGGAGATGCCCGTCCTCCCGGAGAAGCTCCCGGACGTCGCGCCGTTCGAAGGAAAGACAGTCGTCGCGCTGCGGTCACGGATCGACGGCGCGTTGTGGACCAAACCGCCGACGCTCCAGGCCCCGAAGGTCGGAAGCCCGTTCACGATCGCCGAGGGCCGCGCCGAGCTCGCGCGCCTCCTCTCCGGCGGCGGCTTCGCGAGCGGACAGCTCGAGGTGAACGCTGTGAGCGGCGGGGTGGAGGTGGTCTTCCGCCTCGTACCCTCGCGCATGGTCCGCAGGATCGTCCTCCAGGGGAACGTGCTCCAGGACGACGAGGTCAAGCGGGCCGCCAACATCACCGATCTCCGCGACGTGACCGAGAAGTCGATCGACGCGCTGATCGTGAAGGTGAAGGCCTACTACCGCACGCGCGGATACCCGAACCCGCGCGTCGACGTCGCCACCGTCGAGACCGATCTGCCGAGCACCGTCGTCTTGCAGATCACCATCGACCCCGGTCCCGCCATCGTCGTGAAGAGCCGCGTGTTCGCGGGGCTGCCGACGTGGGACGCGGGTGCGGTCGCGGCGGCCCAGGCGTATGGCGTGAAGCCCGACGATCGCGCCGACGAGGAGGCGCTCGAGCTCGCCGATCGCACGCTCGTGAACACGCTCCGCGGCGGCGGCTTCCCCTCGGCGACCGTGATGCACTCGTTCTCGCCCGCTCCGGGAGGCGGCGTGGTGTTGACGGTGAACGTCCTCGCCGGACCGAAGGTGATCCCGTCGTTCGAAGGGAGCCTGATCTACGACCGCGATCGGCTGATGGAGATCCTCGGCCTCGAGAACGAGGCCGATCGTTCGCCCGTCCGCCTCGCCGCGAAGATCGAGGCCGCCTACCGACGCCGCGGCTACTACGACGTCCTCGTCGAGACCGAGATGCTGGGCGCACCGACGGACGCGCAGCGAACGCTCCGGTTCCGCATCCACGAGGGGCATCTCGTCACGGTGACCCAGCGGCTCTTCCCCTGCCTCACCGGCGCGCTGAGCGCCGATCGATTGGACGAAGAGATCGACTCCTTCCTCGACGAAGAGGTCGCCGGCGAAGGCGTGGGCGACGCGCCGCAGGAGCCGATCGACCAGATGATCGCGCCGCACGGCGATGTCGGCAAAGCGCCGCGGCCGAAGCCGGATGTCCCCCCGGGTCGCTCGATCTTCGTCGCCGAGACCTACGAGCACGCGGCCGAGCACCTCCGCGAGCTGTATCGCTCCGAGGGGTACATGTTCGTGGAGGTCGGCGAGGTCGGGCTCCTGCGCGGCGGCTGCGCGAAGGGCTCGATGACCGGACCGAGCGGCTGCAAGGTCACGAAGATCGCCCCGCTCGACGAGAAGAAGCTCTGTCGCTTGGATCAGAACCAGCTTCCGCTGCCGATCCCCGAGATCGAGAAGAAGTACGCGTGCGTCGCCGATCCGTTGAAGGGGATCGAGTGCGCCCCCACCGTCGAGGTCGTGATCCCGGTGAACCCGGGCCCGCGCTCCTTCCTCTGGGACGTCATGTTCGACGGCACCAAGGGCATCCCCCCCGCGACGTTGATGAGCGCGCGCGCCGCCGGCCCGATGTTGCGCATGGGCGCGCCACTCTCGCTCCGCGACGTCGAGGCCGCGCGCAAGGCGATCATCGAGTACTACCGCGACGAGGGGTACGCCTTCGTCAGCCTGCGCGCGAACTTCGAATACTCCCCCGACAAGTCCCGCGCGCGCGTCCGCTTCCTCGTCAACGAGGGGGAGCAGGTCACGATCGACAAGATCATCGTCGAAGGGGAGAAGGACACCCTCGAGTCGTTGATCCGCGATCGCCTCTTGATCAAGGAGGGGGGGCTCTATCGCGCGAAGCTGGTGCGCGAGTCGCAGGACCGCCTCGCCAAGCTCAATGTCTTCTCGAGCGTCGCCATCTCGCTCGTCAGCCCTGGTGTTCCGGCGAAGCGCAAGACCGTCATCGTCACCGTGGTCGAGCGCAAGCGGCAGCACTTCGACTACCGGGTCGGGTTCTCGACGGGTGAAGGGTTCCGGTTCCTCGGCGAGTACGGGTACGCGAACCTCGGCGGCTACGCGGTGTCCTTCGACGTCCGCCTTCGCTTCTCCTACCAGCCCTTCATCGGAGCGAACACGGGGCTCTACGATCCGGTCGTCGTCCGTCGCTGGGCCGACAGCGAGGAGGCGCGTGGGCTTCGACGCTTTCCGCGCCGCGTGAGCGCGGGCTTCACGTTCCCGCACACGCCGCTCCTCGGAGGCGACGTGCGGACGACGATCGAGATGGTGAACATCCTCGACCTGCGCCGCGACTTCGTGCTCGACAAGTACTCGCCGATCCTCACGTTCGCCTATCAGCCGTGGCGACCGTTCACGATGGTGATCGGCACCGACGTCGAGCTGAACGACTTCCGCATCTTCGACTCGCAGCGCCTCGACCTGATCCTCCGGTCGCAGCCGGCGCTCGGCTCGCTCTTGCGCGTGCCGCGCGGTCGAACGGGCGTCTTCGCGCACAACGTCGGCGTCACGTTCGATTTCCGCGACAACCGCCTCGGCGCGACGAAAGGGTTCTACACGTCGCTCAACGTCGAGTACGTGCGCAGCATCCTCCGGCAGGACGATCAGCCTCGGCAGGACTTCTTCAACATCCGGACCGGTGGCGCGATCTACAAGCAGCTCGACTTCCTCCCCAAGCGGCCGGTGTTCGCGTTCGAGCTCCGGGGTGGCGTGAACGTGAACGCGTTCACCTGCGCCGGCGCGAAGAACACGGGCCCCGGTGGCTGCGACACCTATCCAGACCGGCTCTTCTACATCGGCGGCATCGAGACCAATCGTGGCTTCTTTCCCGGACAGATGCTGCCGCAAGACTCGATCGATCAGCTCGCGAGCGATCCCGGCGCGCAGCTCTCGACGGTGGGCTGCGAGTCGTTCCCGCGTGATCCCGCGACCGGCGCCGCCGCCAGCGTGAACGTCCTCGGCGTCGAGTCGTCCGGCAGCGCGTGCGGCACCGACCTCGCGTCGATCGCGCCGCGCGGCGGCAACGTGTTCATCAACCCGCGCGCCGAGCTGCGCGTCCCCGCGTTCAAGTGGGGTGGCTTCGTCATGTTCGTCGACGCGTCGAACACGTGGCGCGACAAGGCGAAGTTCCAGCCGTTCCGTCTCCGCTACACCGTCGGCCCCGGCATCTCCATCGACACTCCGGTCGGTCCGGTAGCCCTGGACGTCGGCTTCAACCTCTCGCGTCATGCGGCATTCGGCGAACCCTTCGCCGTGTTCAACTTCTCGATCGGCCGGTTTTGACTGAATTTGTCGCGGGTCTCACGACGAGATGGCGACCGACGCGGTCCGCACGAGAGGCTTGATCGATCGCACGAGGGTGCGGCTAGCATCGCGCGCATGGTTCTTCGTACGCCGCTCCTCGCGTTGGTCGTCGTGATGTCGCTCGGCTGTCCCAAGTCGGAGGGTGACGGAAAGACGAACGACAAATCCGACAAGGCCCAGGCCAAGCCCGAGGGCGAAAAGGACAAGGACAAGTCCGACAAGTCCGACAAGTCCGACAAGAAGAAGGACGACGACACCGCGAAGAAGGACAAGCCGAAGGAGGAAGAGGAGCCCGCGAAGCCGGTCGGCCCTCCGCCGACGTGCACCGTCAACGCGCAGAAGACCTGGGGGAAGGGCGTGAGCACGCTCACCGGTCTCACGGCCGTGGCGCTGAGCGATGGCAAGACCGCGATCGGGTATGCGGTCGGCAACACGCCGCAGGTGCTCCTCGTCGGTCAGAAGGGTGAGGGCTCCATCGCGAAGGTGGAGATCTCGAAGGAGTCGACCTTCGCCGCGAAGGCGCCGAAGGCGGGCAAGGGCAATCGCGTGCTCTGGCGCGTGACCCCGACGAAGATCGAAGGCAAGACCGCGCACGCGTTCGTCGACTTCCGCGACGACTGGAACAACGAGGTCGCGGCCGCGCCGGCCAGCGCGGGACAGCCGCCGCCGAAGAAGTCGCGTCGCGTCGTCTGCGGTCCCGCCGACAGCGGCGACAAGTGGGTCTCCTTCGAGGGCGACGACTACTTCGGCGATCCGGCGTACGGAAAGGACGCGCCCGCCGCGCTGGTGAACGCGAAGGTCCTGTCGGACGCGCAGCCGTACACCGAGATCCGCGACTGCCGCACGTTCTACGACGCGAAGAAGGACGAGACCTGGATCGTCGGCTCCGAGATCCGCGTCACGGTGAAGGACGGCAAGGCGGCGGCTGAGTCGGTGCTCTTCATCGAGCAGGGGAAGCAGCAGAAGGAGGTCCCGCTGCACAAGACCACGCTCAAGACCGATCCATGGAAGCTCGCGGACTACGAGGTGCCGGTCTCGCACGAGCTCGCGAACGGCACGTTCCTCGTGGCCGCGCGCATCGCGGGGAGCGCGCTCGTCGCCGCGAAGGTCGAGCACGACAAGACGGTGATCGGCCAGTTCAAGACGTATCAGGGCTACTTCAACATGCCCGACGCGTCGGACGACGGTCCGGACGACGTGCTGATGGCCTCGATGAAGACCGGCAAGGACACCTGGGCGCTCCGCTCGATGCGCATCAGCGGCGACAAGGCGGAGCTCCCGGCGAAGTTCTCCGAGGTGCTCACCGACGAAGACGAGAGCCACTCGGAGTCGAAGCCCGAGTTCCTGCGCGACTCGAAGGGGCAGCGCTGGGTCGCGTACATCGAGAACGCCGAGAAGGGCAAAGGCCACCTCGAGATCATCCCGGTCTCTGCGACCTTCCGCAGCACCGGTCGTCCGTACGCCGTGACGAAGGAAGAGGAGAAGGCCTCCGAGGCGAAGCTCGTCGCGCAGAAGGACGGCGGCTTCATCGTCGCGTACATCCGCGATGCGGGGACGAGCGGCGGGGAGTTGGTGACGGAGGATTTGGACTGCAAGGTCGAGAAGTAGTCTTCTTGTCGTGCGGATAGTCTTCTTGTCGTACGGACCGTGCGGTTCCGCACGTCCGCGCGCTCTCCCTCCCCCGGCCCCTCCCGGAGGGAGGGGTCCCGTGTAACGCACGCCGCTTCGGACAGTGGTCGGGACTTGGGTCGTGCGTGCGTCGAGAGTCGTGCGTCGAAAGGAGCCCCTCCCTTGGGAGGGGGCGGGGGAGGGAGACTCCGGATCGTGCGTTGTCGCGCAGGGTTCGTACGACAAGACGACAAGACGACAAGACGAAAAGACCGTGCGCGTAGTCTGCTCGTCTCCTCTGTAGGCCCGGTCGGCCCGCGGTTTGCGAGGGCGTCTCATCGGTTCGGCGTCAGCGCGAACCGAAGGAGAATCGCCATGTACCTGCGAATCGCGCTCATCGCTGCTGCCGCCGTCGGGCTCGTGGCGTGCGCTCACAACCCGAAGACGGGCATCGACGTGGCCGGCCGGTTCGAGATCACCGGCGCTGTCGCGCCGAGGAAGGCCGTGGCGACTGCGCAGGGGGCGTCGAGCACCGAGCTCCGCGTCCGCATGAACCAGGACCTCGGCCGTGACGTGAGCCCGTCGAACGATCTGTTCTCAGCTCGTCTCACGACGCCGCTCCTCGACGGCGAAGGGCGCGTCCTCGCGCCGGTCGGATCGCTCGTCCACGGGCATGTCGTGCACGCGCACCAGCGCGAGCCGCGCATCGAGATCGCGTTCGATCGGCTCGAGACGCGCGAAGGTATCTACATGATCTCCGCGACCGTCATCTCCGCCCGCCCCTACGCGCTCACCATTCGTCCGAGCGACGAGGTCGCCGGCACGGAGAGCACGGTCGTCCTCGAGGGGAGCAACGCACCGAGCGCGATCGGTGGTGGTCCTCCCGTCCCCGAGAGCGAGGGCGACCAGCTCACGCCGCGCGGAGAGGCGCTCCTCCCGTTCGACGCGGAGCTGCAGCTCAAGCTGCTCAAGCCCCCCATGCG
Source organism: Polyangiales bacterium (assembly GCA_046593995.1). Lineage (GTDB taxonomy): Bacteria > Myxococcota_A > Polyangia > Polyangiales > JADJMO01 > JALHOE01. Next base: position 10,601 of record JBKJQC010000223.1, on the reverse strand, counting down.
CGCGATGGAGTGAGCGTCAGCCGAGGACTTCGCAGAAGCGGACGGTGGCCGCGTCGATCGGGACGCCGTCCGCGAGATCGTGGGTGGAGCCGTCGAGCAGATCTCGAACGCGCTTCACGCCGGCGATCGTGCAGTCCATTCGCTGACGCGACTTCGTCGGGTTCACGAGGAACAGGACGCGGGGCGCCTGTTCGGTGTCACGGTGCACCGTTGCGCTGCACGCCGCGGGCTGCGCGACGATTCGCGCCACGTCTGGCATCGCTTCGCGCAGGTGCTGACGGATTGTCGCCACGTCGATGGCGTCGTCGGACACGAGGACGTCCGCGTCGGGTAGCGCGCGGACGAGCTTCGGGGACAGGGGCCGGAAGCTCCCGTCGCGACGGGGCGGCGACGGAGCGAACGTCAGTCGAGCTCCGGCGTCTCGCGCGGCGCTCACCGCGGCGACGAGCGGACCGTCCACGCCGCACGAGGTCGGCACGAGGATCCAACGCGCGGAGCGCAGCGCGACGTCCGCGTCGCCGCCGTCGGTCAGCGCCCACGGGATGCCCTCTTCGTCGCACGCGCGCTCGGCCGCCGAGAGGATCCGTCCGGCGTGCGTCGGAGGTGCTTCGCGGTGTCCTTCGCCGAAGTCGATGTCGTCCTCGAGCACCGTCTCGCGCATGCCGCCGCCCATCACGCGGAAGAGGGCCTGCGAGATCGGTCCGAACGCGTGCATCACGCGCGCGAGGCGGCGGACCGAGCGTGGCACCACGAGCCGCGCGGGGACGTCGCGCACGAGCGAGCCGAAGCGCACGCGATCGTGTGCCGCGCCGAGCTTCCGCCAGAAGCCGGCGAACGGGCGCAGCACGCCTTCCCGATCGATGGGAGAGCCGAGCCAGCGATCCCGCTCCACCGCCATGTACACGTTGTAGCCGCGCACTCCGTACGCCATGGCGCAGAGCACGGTGAACTGCGCATCGCGCTCGTCGAGCGGCGGGAAGAACGGGGGCGCGCCGGCGCCCATCTCGGCCGCGAACGCGGGGTGATCGAGCGCATCGCTCGACACGACGAGCTCCGTCGTGCGGCGCGCGATCGCCTTGTGATCTCCGGCCGTGTGGTAGTAGTCGAGCGCGATCAGATCGAGGCCGCGTCGCTCGCCGGTGCCGGGGTGCGTGCGGCGCACGAGCGCGGGGTGGAGCGGCGTCGCCGACTCGCCCATAGGCAGGTTATGGAACGTCGGGACGCCGGCGAAGCCAGCGCGCGCGAGCCCGTCGTCCATCGTCGCGAAGGCTTCGGCGAGGAGCGCCTCGTGCGCCTCCGCCCAGTCGCAGTGCCGCGGCAGATCCTCCGCGCCGCGCACGTCGTAGCGGAGCGGCGGCGCGACGTCCTCGAACCGTTCGGCCGCGATGCCGTACGCGCGGCGGAGCTCCGCGATCGATCCATAGCGCTCGGCGAGGAACGACCGATAGAACGTGAGCGCGTCGGGGTGGTAGTCCTGGTCGTAGATGCCGTCGCGGAAGTAGAGCGCGCCCTCGTTGTCGACCTGCACCATCACGATCGGTCCGCGTGGCCACACGAGATCGCGCAGCTGGTCTCCGACGGCGGCGAACCAGCGGTCGGTCTCGGCGAGGAACGTCTTGCTCGCGTACGAGGGGACCGGGAACGCCCGTGGCGGGGCAGGGAGCATCACCGGGTTCAACCGCGGGGTCTTCGCCTGGCACTCGGGCATCCACAGGACGCGCTCGGGAACGCCGAAGTCGGTGAGCTCCGCGTTGATGTGCGGGCCGGGGCGCACGATCGCCTTCAACCCGACCGCGTGCGCTTCGCGGAGGAACGCCGCGACGTCGCGCGCCCCGTCCCACACGAAGCGCGGCGGCTCGCCCCCGGTGCCCTCGACCTCGTGGACCTGCCAGGGCACGTACGTCTCGACGAGCTTCAGTTCCATCGAGACGAGCGCGGTCAGCGCGGCGCGCCACGACCGACGCTCGAGGCGCCAATAGTGACAGGCGCCCGCACGGAGCGGGACGAGCTCCGTCGTGCCGTCCGACGCGACGAGGCGAACGCCGTCGCGCGCGAGCTCGATGCGCGCCGTTCCTGGTGCCGCGGGAGGTCTCGTCGCCGGCGCGGGCGCGGATCCGATCGGCCTCCCCTTGCTCTCTCGCGGTGGTCTCGCTTCGGGGGATCGGCGCTTCGTACCGGCCATGCGCCGACCGAGACTAGTCGTCGTGGCAGCCGTTTCCCAGCTCGTGGTATGGAGGCGCAGTGATCCGGGTCGACAACGAGAACGCCGACCGCACCTTCAACGAGGCGTGGAAGGACCCGAATCGCCCGCCCTGGGACGTTCGCGACAATCCCATCGAGTACGGGAAGATCGCGGCGCTCGCGCCGCACCTCGCCGGCGTGCGAACGGTGCTCGACTGCGGCTGCGGCGGCGGTGACTTCCTCGACATGGTCATGACGCAGACCGGCGCGCAGTTCGAGCACGTCACCGGCTACGACATCGCCGACGGCGCCCTCGAGCGCGCACGCCGCACGGGGCGCTACACGCAGCTCGTGCGCGGCGTCTTCGACGAGGCGCCCCGGAAGCTCGATCGGACGTTCGACCTCGTGCTGATGGTCGACGCGCTGTACTACGCGAAGGACTACGTCCTCGCCCTCAGCGAGATCGCCGATCTCGTCGCGCCGGGCGGCAAGATGTTCGTCTGCGTCGCGATGGGCCGGAACTACTACGGCCAGCGCGAGATCACGGCGATGGTCAGCATCCTCGCGGCGCGCGGCCTCGAGCAGCTCGAGGACCGCGAGGTCGACTACCGAGCGCTCGGCGTGCCGCGCCGCCGCGTCCCCGGCCATCACTTCCTGTGGGGCCAGACGCACAAGCGCATGTTCATGTACCGACGCCCTACCACCCGCGCGACGACGGATTCGATCCGCTAGCCGTCAGAGGCAGCAGCGGAAGCCGATGTCGGGGAGTTGCGTGTTGCGTGCGAGCTCGCGCTTCGCGTCGCAACGAAGGTCTTGCGCCGTCGAGAGGAAGCCTCCGCCGCGCACGAGGCACTTCTCCGTCTCGCCGGTGCCAGCGTCCGAGGACGGCTCACACGAGTCTTCCCACTCGGCGACGTTGCCGCTCAGCTGGTAGATGTCGCCTTGCGGGCCACCTGCGCAGGTCGTGTTGACGAACATGGTCGGCGTGTTGAGCCCATGAACGGTGTACGTGCGCGGCGCGCCAGCGTCGGTGGCGGTGTAGAAATCGTAGCCGTTGCAGGTCAGCGGCCGGTACGCGCCCGAATACGGGTACGTGTTCGCGTTGATGGTGCACGCGTTGAAGAACTTGCTCGACGCGATGTCGGCGTACTTGTCGTACGGCGTCGGCCCTCCGCCGATCTTCCCGCAGAGGCTCTTCCCCTGCCACTTGCAGTAGGCCGACGCGTCGCACCAGTCGAGGTAGGTGACGGGGAGGCTCCACTTCGCGTCGCCTGCCGTGGCCGGGGGGTAGTCCGTCGACGGGGTGAAATTGGTGTTCCAGATGCAGGCTCCCTCTTGCGGCGGCTTCGATGCCGACGCGAGGAAATCCGAGTACTGGAGGTACGAGACCTCCGCGCGGTCCATGCAGAAGATGCCGCCGCCCGCGGTCACGCGCGCCATCCCTGGCTTGCACTGACACCGCAGTTGGACGTCAGCGCCTGCTGCGCACGCGCCGCTGGTGCAGTCGGCCGCGGACGCGCACTTGACGCCGAGCGCGCACTTGACCGCGCAGGCACCTCCGCAGTCGACGTCGGATTCGTTCGCGTTCTGCACTCCGTCGGAGCACGTCGGCACCTTGCAGAACCCGCCCGTGCAGACCTTGCTGATGCAGTCGTCCTTGTCCTTGCACTTCTTGTTGTCTGCGCAGTCGTTGCAGCTCGGACCGCCGCAATCGAGGTCGGTCTCGTCGCCGTTCATGGCGCCATCGGTGCACGTCGGCACCGAGCAGACCGCGGGCACGACCGCCTTGTTGCAGCGTTGCGAGACGCAATCGCCGTTCTGATTGCACAGCTTCCCGTCTGCGCACTTGGTCGGGCAGAAGCCGCCGCAGTTCTCGTCCGATTCGCCGGAGTCGGGATCGAAGCTCGTGTTCTGACAGAACGCGGTGTCGATGGGGACATCCGGCAGCGCGGTGTCGACGGCCGCTTCGCCACCCGCGACGTCTCCCCTGCTGTCGCCCGCGTCGAGAGAACCGTCCGGGGAGGCGTCGAGCGAGCCATCCAGCGTGGCGTCCGTCGTACCGTCACTTCCCCCATCGGCCGGCGGCGGTGGCGCCACGATGACCGTCGAGTCGTTCGTGTTCGGAATCGCAGCTCCGCGCTCTTCGCTCGAGCTGCAAGCTGCCGTCGCGACCACCAGAGTCAAAGCCAAGCCAATTCGGTTGCGCATCGTTCCTCGCTCACGAAGATCGCAGAAAGGGCCGCTCGGTCAAGGAACCGGCAGCGCGGTGCCCACGGTGAGCGCCTCGACAGCTCGGCGGTTGGCGTCGTCGATTGCGTCCGCGATCTCTTGCGCTCCGGCCGTCGCCGGCAACTCGGGGCCGACCACCACCACCGCGCGGGCAAAAGGCAGGGGGAGGAACATCCGATCCCACGCCCGAACGAGGACCTTCGCAGGGAGCGCCGCCGATCCGAGCGGGACGAGCTCGCCGTCGACCCTGCGCGCGAGGGCGAGCGCGCCGGGCTGGACGGTCCCGAGCGGTCCGCGCGGGCCGTCGACCGCGAATGCGGCGTCCATCGGATCGTCGGACGGCGCCCCGCGCAGGGCTCGAACCATGGACACGAGGGCTCGGGCGCCCCCGCGCGACGTCGAGCCACGGACGACCTCCATCCGCGCGCGCCGCATCACCTGCGTCTGGAGCTCGCCGTCCTTCGACCAGGAGACCATCACCGCGGTCCGGCGGCGGCGGGACCATGCGAGGAGCGGCACCTGCGAGCCGTGCCAGAACACCAGGATCCACGGCCGAAGACCGCGACGATCGGCGCCGCCCGAGCGCGTCCGATCCGCGACGCAGGAGCGGGTTCTGTCGATGACCTGCAGCCGGAGCGACCGCACCCACGCGGCGACCACCCAACCGAGGAGCCATCCGAGCACCGTCCGCACGGGGTCTGGCTAGCAGCGGAGCGCGCGCGCGTCGCTTGCCTCCCCGCCGACTCCGCGGCCTTGTCCCTGCCTCATGGCCAACCCGATCCGCTTTGCCTTGCTCGGCTGCGGCACCGTCGGCAGCGGCGTCGTCGAGCTCACGCGTCGCAACGGCGCGTATCTCGCTGCGCGCATCGGCGCCCCCCTCGAGCTCGCCCACGTCGTGGTACGCGATCCGTCGAAGACTCGCGGGCACGTCGATCCGAAGCTCGTGACGACCGACGCAGCGCGCGTCCTCGCCGATGACTCGGTGGACGTCGTCGTCGAGGTGATCGGTGGGGAAGATCCCGCCGGGCGCTACGTCGAGGAGGCGCTTCGTCGCGGCAAGAGCGTCGTCACGGCGAACAAGTCGCTGCTAGCCGTCCGCGGTCCGGCGCTGTTGAAGCTCGCGGCCGAGCACCGCGTCGACCTCGCGTTCGAAGCGTCGGTCGGCGGCGCGATCCCGATCATCCGCACGCTGCGCGATCACCTGGTCTCGGACTGGGTGCGCTCGTTGCGGGGGATCGTGAACGGCACGTGCAACTACATCCTGACGCGCATGCGCGACGAGTCGGCGTCGTTCGAGTCGATCCTCGCCGCGGCGCAGGAGCTCGGATACGCCGAGGCCGAGCCCTCGCTCGACGTCGACGGACACGACGCGGCCCACAAGCTGTGCGTGTTGGCGCTCCTCGCGTTCGGGGCCGTGGTCACCCCGGACGAGGTGCCGACGGAAGGCATTCGCGCGATCGAGCCCATCGACCACCGGTTCGCGGCGCGCTTCGGCTACGGGATCAAGCACCTCGCCGTCGCGCGCGAGACGGGCGAGCCCGGCGAGACGGGGTCGCTCGATCTCCGCGTGCACCCGGCGCTCGTCCCCGCGCGCGCGCCGCTCGCTTCGGTCGATGGCGTGCTCAACGCCATCGCGATCGAGGCGGAGGGCGCGGGGTCCCAGGTGCTGGTCGGACGCGGCGCCGGCTCGTTGCCGACCGCGGTGAGCGTCGTCGCCGACCTCGTCGACGTAGCCCGCAATCGTCGCGCGGCGGCGTCCGGGCTCCTCGTCCACGGCGTCGAGGTGTCGCGGCGCGCGCTCGCCGCGAAGCACAGTCAGGAGGCGCTCTGGTATCTGCGGGTACGCGTCGCCGATCGCCCCGGCGTCCTCGCGCAGATCGCCGGTGCGCTCGGACACCACGACGTCTCGATCGAGCAGCTCGTCCAGGAAGGGGGCAGCGGTCGACGCGCCGCCGATCGCTCCGGCTCTCCCGACGAATCGCGCGTGGTCGTGATGCTCACCCACGTCGCCGTCGAGCGCGACGTCCGAGAGGCGCTCGCGACGATCGACGCCCTCCCGTTCGTCCACGGTCGATCGCTCGCGCTCCGTGTCGAAGGTTGAGGCCTACTGCCGCGCTTCCATTCCGCGCAACGGGGCGCGTCGACCGCCATCTGTGGAAGCCGCGATGCGACTTGTGATGGATGGTCCGCCGAGAGCGCTCGTGGTCGAAGACGATCATGACCTCGGTCCGTGCATCCACGAGATCCTCGACGAGGGCGGCTACGAGACGACGCTCGTGAAGACGCTCGTCGATGCGCGCAAGGCGCTCGGTATCCGCCCGTTCGACATCGTCGTGCTCGACGTGATGCTCGGGCCGGACCACGCGCGGGACCTCCTCGCGGATTTTTCGGCCGCGAAGGACGCGCCCCCGACGCTCCTGGTCTCCGCCGCGCGCGAGGCACCCGAGCTCGCCGCGTCGTACGGGATCGCGCTCGTCCCGAAGCCGTTCGACCTCGACGCGTTCCTCGACGAGGTCTCCCGCGTGCGCCGCGAAGGACGCCGTCCGTCGACGCCCGGCGCGCCTCGCGTGGCCACGCCGCTCTGCGGCACGTAGACGCCACCTTGCCGTTCGGCCCTGCTCTGCATACAAGCAGGCGGTGCGAGCCGAAGGCGTCGTCCAGATCGAACAAGATGGACGAGGCGACGCAGAGCGCAGGCGTTCCGGGCACGTCTACGTGCTCTTGCTGAACTGGAACGGGCTCGACGATACGCTCGAGTGTCTCGAGTCGGTGCTGCGAAACCATTACCCGTCGTACCAGATCATCCTCTGCGACAATGCGTCGAGCGACGGCTCGGTCGAAGCCGTCGCTGCCTGGGCGCGCGGTGAACGGGCCGCGCCCGAAGCACCGCCGGCGATGCGGCACCTCTCGTCGCCGCCGGTCGCGAAGCCGATCCCGCTCGTGCGCTACGACCGGGCCACCGCGGAGCGCGGAGGAGCCGCGAGCGACGTCGACGCGAAGATCATCCTGATCGAGACCGGCGCGAACCTCGGGTTCGCCGGCGGCAACAACGTGGGCCTTCGATACGCGCTCGCGCGCGACGACTTCGCCTACGTGTGGTTGCTGAACAACGACACGGCGATGGAGCCCGACGCGCTCGAGAAGCTCGTCGCGCGCGCGAGCGCCGATCCACGCATCGGCATGTGCGGCTCGACCATGCCGTACTACGACCGGCCGGATCTGCTCTGGGCGCTCGGCGGCGCGACCTACAACCCATGGCTCGCGGAGCCGCACAACGTCGCGTGCCGGGAGCCGCGTAGGCCGGTCGAGTCGCTCGCCGAGCTCGCCGAGCTCGAGAGGAGCCTCGACTACATCGTCGGCGCTTCGATGCTCCTCTCGCGCGACTTCCTCCGCGAGATCGGACCGATGTGCGAGGACTACTTCCTCTATTACGAGGAGCTCGACTGGGCCCGGCGCTCGCGCGGTCGCTTCGAGATGGGCGTCGCGGTCGACAGCGTCGTCTATCACAAGGTCGGGAGCAGCACGAAGACGCTCACGATGAAGTCGAGGGGGCAACAGACGGCCGACTTCTACGCGCACTTCAACAAGCTGCGCGTCACGTGGCGCTTCTACCCTCAGGCGACGGCCGTCGCGATGCCCAAGGTGCTCGTCGAGTACGCGGGGATGCGCGCCATCGACTTCGTGCGTGGGCTCCGCGAAACGCTCGGTCCGCCGCCGCAGCTCGCCGAGCAAGAAGCGCGCGTGAAGCCCGCTCCGCAGGACGAGGCGACGCACCCCCTGGTCTCGATCTGCATCCCGACCCGCAACGGCGCGCGTTGGCTCCGCGAGTCGATCGACAGCGCGCGCGCCCAGACCCACCCCAACATCGAGATCGTCGTCTCGGACGACGCGTCGACCGACGACACCGAAGCCATCGTTCGTTCGTATCGTGACGAGCGCATCCGGTTCGAGAAGAACAAGCGGGCGCTCGGCTTGCCCGGCAACTGGAACCGCTGCATCGAACGCGCGAAAGGGGAGCACATCCAGCTCCTCTTCCAGGGCGATTTCCTCGCGCCCACGTGCGTCGAACGCATGGTCGCGATCGCCGAGGAGGACGCGAACGTCGGGCTCGTCTTCTGCCGCCGCAACATCGTGCTCGAGCACCCGGAGGATCCCGGCGCGCAGGACTGGCTCCGTCAGTACGGCGAGGTGCACGGCCCGCTCTTGCCGCTCGAGCGGATCAACGACGGACCGACGTTGATCCGTCGCTGCCTCGCGAAGGGTGTCCACGTGAACCGGATCGGCGAGCCGACCGCCGTCCTCGTGCGGCGCAGCTGCTACGAACGCTTCGGCCTCTTCGATCCGCGCCTGAAGCAGATCGTCGACTGGGAGATGTGGCTCCGCATCATGTCGCGCGCGTCCATCGGCTTCGTCGACGAGGCGCTCGTCAGCTTCCGCGTCGATCCGTCCTCGGCGAGCGCGGTCGACACGCGCGCGGATCGCGATCGCTTCGACAAGCTCTGGCTGTGGCGAAGCCTCGTCCGCTACGGGCTCCCGCGGCTTCTGCCCAGGCTGTCCTGATCATGCGCGTCGTCCTGCTCACCAGCTATCGCGAGGCCTGCGGCATCGCGACGTACTCCGAGTCGCTCGTCGATGGGCTCCGCGACGAGGGGGCACACGTCGACGTCCTCGCGCCGAAGCTCCCGCGCGGCGACGCGGGCTCGGGCGAGCAACCGACGCGCATCTGGAGCCGCAATCGCGCTCCGTTGCGCGAGGGATTCCGCCTCTTCCGCGCGATCGAGGAGCGAAAGCCGGACGTCGTGCACGCGCAGTTCAACCTCTCGCTCTTCTCGTCGCGCGTGCTCTTCGTGCTCGGCGAGCTGTGCGCGCGCAAACGCCTGCCGCTGGTCGTCACGATGCACGGGCGAAAGGGCGGGCTCGGGAGGAACTTCAAGTTCTGGCGTGTGCTCCAAGGGCTGCGCAAGGCGGATCTCGTCGTCCACAACGACGCGCACGCGCGCGAGCTCGCGCGCGATCACGTCCACGTGATCCCGCACGGCGTCGACCTCCCCGCGCCGCGCGATCGCGGCGCCGCCCGCGCGATCCTCGGTATCCCGCCGGAGCGACCAGTCCTCGCGCACTTCGGCTTCCTCACGCCGGACAAGGGGATCGAGCAGGTGATGTGCGCCGTCGCGGAGCTGCGCCGCTCTCGTACCGGCGGCTTGCCCGATCTCCTGTACTGGATCTGCGGCGGACCGGTCCCCTACGAGAAGCCCGACTACAGCGTGCAGCTCCGTCGCTGCGTGTCCGAGCTCGGTCTCGAGGACGGCGTGCGCATGGCCGCCGAGTTCGCGCCCGACGAGCGCGCGCGTCTCGAGCTCCAAGCCGCGGATTGGATCTTCCTGAACTACCAGACCGGGAGCAATCAAGGGACGAGCGGCGCGGTGCGACGGGTGCTCTCCTCGGGGACACCGACCGCCGTGACGCCGATCCCGCTCTTCGACGACGTGCGCGACGCCGTCCATACGGTGCGCGCGCCGCTCGTCGAAGAGATCGCGCGCCTCTTCGCCGATGCTCCGTATGCCGCGAGCGTCGCCGAGCTCTCGGCGCGCTACTGCCGGGACAACAGCTGGTCTCGGATCGCGCGCGCGCACCTCGCCGTATACGAGCGCGCTCTCGCCCGCCGTCCGCTCTAGACGACGGAGTTTGATTCTTCAGCGCTCGAAGCGAGATCGGATTGAACACGGAGGCACGGAGGCACGGAGGTCGTGAGAGTGCTGCCGCACGCTTCGCTCCGAGGCGCTCGCCGTTCTCGCTCGCTCCAGCCTAATCGCGTCGATAGGTGACGAGAGGGCGCGGCGGCGATCGGCAGACTCGTGAACCTCCGTGCCTCCGTGCCTCCGTGTTCAATCGAAACAGGCGACGGGTTCGAGAACCGAGGTCGCTTTAGGTCACTGCTTGTCGAAGAAGTCGGAGCGGTTCGCCGCGAGGATCTTCCGGATCTTCTCGAGCGCGTCGAACATCCGCTTTCGCGCGGCCTGTTCGGTGATCTCGAACGTGTCCGCGATCTCCTTGTAGGAGAGCTCTTCGCGGAAGCGGAGCGTGAGGAGCGCGCGCGTCTCGTCGCCGAGCGTGGTGAGGACGCTCTCGAGCGTGGTGAGATCCTCGGCGCGCTGCAGGCCGGTGACCGGGCCGATCGCGGACGCGATCGG
>JBKJQC010000087.1:0-5933 GCA_046593995.1 Polyangiales bacterium | reverse complement strand
CGCGGCGGGCTCGCTCGTACCAGTCGTCCGGGACGAGGTGGCTCCCGAAGGCGAGCGCCATGACCGCGACGACGCCGCGCGGGAGGTTCGTCACATGGAGCCCGCCGAGGGCGATCTGTCGGAGCATCGCCCGAGCTCGCGCGAACCCCTCCGCGCGGAAGAAGATCCACGCGAGGCACACATAATGGAAGGTCAACATCCCCTTCCCGATCTCGAGGAGCGTGTTGCCCCTAGGCACCTCGAACTGCGCGCGGACCGGCTCCGGCCGCGAGCGCTGCCACATGCGCGTCGCTGCCAACGCCCCACCGTGGAGCGCACCCCAGACGACGAAGTTCCACGACGCCCCGTGCCACAGCCCCCCGAGGAGCATCGTGATCATGAGGTTGCGGTACGTCTTCCAGGCCGGCCCCTGGCTGCCGCCGAGCGGGATGTAGAGGTAGTCGCGCAGCCAGCTCGAGAGCGAGATGTGCCAGCGACGCCAGAACTCCTGGAGGCTGCGTGACTTGTACGGACTGTCGAAGTTCTTGGGCAGCACGTATCCGAGCAGGAGCGCCGACCCGATCGCGATGTCGGTGTACCCCGAGAAGTCGCAGTAGATCTGCAGTGCGTACGCATAGACCGCGAAGAGCGTCTCGGGCGCGCTGAACCACTCCGGGCGATCGAACACCCGATCGACGAGGTTGAGGGCGAGGTAGTCCGCGATGACCACCTTCTTGAGGAGGCCCGAGGCGATCAGGAACACCCCGTCGGAGGCGCGCCCTTCGTCGAGCACCGGATCGGACCGGAGCTGGGGGAGCATGTCCTTCGGCCGGATGATCGGCCCGGCCACGAGGTGCGGGAAGAAGCTGACGAAGAGCAGGTACTCGAGGAAGGCCCGGCCCCAGCTCTCGAGCGCACCCCACCCGCGCCCCTCCCCTCGCGGAGGCACGAGCTCGCGACGGTAGACGTCGATCGTGTAGCTCATCGTCTCGAACGTGAAGAACGAGATGCCGATCGGGAGCACTATCGCCAACGTCCGGGGCGCGACGTGGACCCCTGCCCCCGCGAGGACGTGTCGCACGGTGTCGATCGCGAAGTTCGTGTACTTGAACCAGGCGAGCACGCCGAGGTTCCACACGACCGAGACGAGCAAGAGGCGCTTCCTCCGGCGCTCGAGCCAAGTCGCCCCGGTGGCCCCGTCGGCCGCCCGGGGATCATGGTCTACGGCCCAGATCGCGTGCGACAGAGCGAAGTCGATGACGGCCGACGTGAGGAGGACGCCGAGGTAGACGTAGCCGATGCGGGGGTGCGCCGGCCCGTAGTCGAACCGCGTGTAGAACCACCCCGACGCCACGACGAGCAGCACCGTTCGCGCGAGATGTCCTCTCCGGCGGAGCGGCCGCAGCGCCCAGAACGCGACGAAGATCGCCGCGAAGAAGCCGGCGTACGCGAGGGAGTTGAACGGCACCGAGCGGTCTAGGGTCTAGGGTCTAGGGTCTAGGGTCCGAGACGAAGACGAGCTCTCGCTTGCAAGCGATCACGCGCTCCCTCGAGAGAGGTTGCAGCGGATCGACGAGCCGACCCTAGACCCTGGACCCTAGACCCTGGACCGGCTTCTTCAGTGGCGTTCGAGATACCCGTTCGTCAGCGCCGCGTACAGGAGGTCCCCGAGCAACGTCGCGCCCGCCATCGTCGGATGGGTCAGGTCGCCACCTCCGAGCTTGGGCGTCGCTTTGACCCAACGTCCCATCGCGCCGGGGCCGCCCATCGCGAGGAACGTGTCCCAGAACGCGCAGCCGACCTTGAACGCGATCTTCCGCTGGGATTTGTTCAACTCGAGGATGATCGGTCGGGTCTCGACGCCACCGGCGCCGTACCCCGCGCGGTCCATCGGGCCCACGACCATGCACGACGACTGCGGCAGCGCCTGGCGCACCTGACGGAGGACGGCCTCGAGCGAGGTCTCGTACTGCTCCTGCGGGAATCCGGTGTCCTCGCTCTCGTTCGTGCCGTACTGCAAGATCACCAAGTCAGGTGCGCGGATTCGCAAGGCTTCTGCCCAGTGCCCGTCCTCGTTCACGTCGAGGATGCGCGCGCGACCTCCGTTGACTCCGAGCGCGTCCCAAACGATCCCGGGGACGTCGCGCTCGAGGACCGTCCCGAAGAAGCGCGTCTCGGAGCCGCCGAGCGCGCGGACGTCGAGCGTGTGCTCGCCGTCGGGGACCGAGACCTTCGCGACCGCGAGCTTCTTCGCGCCGGGACCGGTCGCCCCGGCGGGCGCGCGCGTCGACACGGTCTGCACCTTCTTGCCGTCGACGCTCAGATCGAACGATCCGCCGTCGGGCTGCTCGAGGTAGTGGACCTCGAAGCGCGAGACGCGACGTCCGTACGCTTCCTTCTCGTTCTTCGGCTCGCCGCTCCCCGGTGGAAGCGATTTGGCGGTGCCGAAGCTCGCCCGCGTGCCCCCTTCAGCGGTGCGGAAGGTCGCGCCGCCGTAGCCGTAGAGCTCGTCGGCGATGCGCGGATTCACGATCCGATGGACCCGCCACCCATCGCTCGACCAGTGGGTGACGTCCTGGTGGAAGTACCAGGCCCACGGCTTCGCGGTGAGCACGAAGCCGTGCCCCGCGTCGCCGAAACGCTGTTGGAATCGCCGACGTAGGGTGGAAGACATGAAGTCCGACACCACCAACGAATCGCCGTAGTGGGCGACGCGGGTGACCGCCGAGACCTCCCCCTTCTCGGTGCGTGCGAGCGAGGCGAAGAACCCATCGAGCGCGTGGCCGCTCGGATCCTCGACCGGTCGATACGACGCGCCGACCGCCTTCGCGACGTCACCGAGGACCGGGGGGGCCGCCGCCGACGACGACGTGGCGGGGGCGCCGATGAGCGCGGGTTGATTGTCATCGGCGTGATCCTCGAGGATCGGCGGCTTCTCGTTCCTCGCCTCGTCGAGCTTCAGCTCTCCGTACTCGGGTGTGATCCCGGTCGGGCCGTCGGCCCTCGCCGCCGGATCGGTCTGGCCCGGGAGCGCGATCAGGCGGAGCGTCGCGAGCTTCGGGTGGAGATACGGGATCGCCGCGATGAGGAGGAACGAGAACACCGTCCGCACCGGCTTGCTCTCGAGGAGCGCGCGCGCGCGGCCGCGCGACTGCGATGCACCGCGCGACGGGACGTCGTCGGACGCCACCTCGGCGATGTCGCTGCCGACCTCGCTCGCGCCGTCGTCCCCTGCCGAAGCGCGCGCGACGGCTTCTTCGGGCTCGTCGGATCCACGCGTGTCTCCACGTGTGTCGCCACGGGTAGACGACGGCCGCTCGTCGGGTCCGTGCTCGTCGAAGGAGATGCGGGTAGAGGCGCTCATGCGAGGGGACGCGCGGGCGTGCGAGAGTATCACCGCTCGCGGCGGCGTGTTGGTGCGGAGACGCTCCATCTCGGACGTGGGCACGGCTCGTCCCCCTCTTCGGGCGGGATCGAGAAAGTGCAGACGCGAGCGCGCAGGATGGAATGGGTCGGCGAACGGTGTAGAAGGAGAGCACCCCTCCTCGTGCGTCGCGCTCCCGCTCCTCCTGGATACCTCCTGATTCGCACGGCAGCCGTGGCCGCCGCGGCGCTACTCGGTCCGGTCGTGCTCTCGGGCGAGCGCGCTCTGGCCGCGCCGGTGCACACGAAATCCGCGCCGAAGCCGAAGCCGGCGCCGCCGCCGCCCGCGCCGAAGCCGAAGCCGGTGCCGACGGCCGCGCCTGTCCCCACGGCAGAGCCCGCCGTCGAGCCCGCCAAACCGCCGAAGCAGAAGAAGCTGCAGGTCGCGGTCGCGACGTGCACCCCCGAGAGCCTCGCGGAGATCGAACCGAATGCGCTGCGCGACCTGGTGAAGAAGAAGTGCACGAACCTCCGGGTTCCCGAGGGCTCGGCGCCGACCGAGATCGGTGACGCCGAGATGCTCGTGGTGCTCTGTCTGCAAGAGCAGGGCGAGCCCGGTGAAGAGCCGGTCCTCGACGTGGTCGAGCCGCGCGTCTGTGGACTCCGCGCGACCGCGACGGTGCAGGGCGGCGGCGCGCCGATTCCCTTCGCCGCCGACGGCGATCTCGCGATGGCGTTGAAGACGACGCGCATCGCGAAGGAGTCTCCCGCGAACGGCGCGAGCATCACGCTCACCGTCACCTGGACCGAAGCGGAAGCCGCGAAGACCGCACGCTCCCAGCTCCTCTGGCGTCGATCGAACGAGGGATACGGACGCGGCAAGGGGCTCTGGTTCCCCCTCCCCATGTTCACGACCGACTTCTCGGGAGCGCCGGGCGGGTACCGCTTCGGCATCTCGCCCGTCGCAGTGGCCTTCGGGTGGCGGTTCTATCCGTCGTCCACGTCTCGCGCATATTTCGGAGCGAGCGGCTTCGTCGCGTGGAACGTCCTCATCCCGAACGACACGCAGACGCTGAGCAACGGCACGACCGTCCGCATCAACTACAAGGCGTTCGGCGCGGGCGTGCTCCTCGACGCGGCGGGCTTCGTTGCCGTGGGGCTCGGCCTCGGCCACACCTTCACGAGCGATTCGCGCACCGACTTCCGGACGTGGATCTACCTCGGTCCGCGCCTGCTCTTCGGCCTCAACGACTTCTGAGTTTTCACCGCGGAGAGTGCGCTTCGCGTCCTGCTCTGACGTCGTTCACGGCGGCGGCGCGCGGAGCTTCTTGATCGCCTCGGGATCCGTCTGCTCGGCGCGAAGGTTGAACAGCGCGGCGAGCCGCGCGTCGTCGAACCACGCCGAGAGCACCCGGCCGTGGTTCTCGAACGCGAGCGCGTACATGAACGGGATCGAGGTCTCGAGCGAAGGGGCGTGCAGATCGCTCCGCGCGATCGCGCACCCTTCGCAGCCGTCGCCCCTCGCGAAGCGGATCGCTCGCGCGAGGAACTCCTTCTTCGCGGTCTCCATGGCGCCGTCGTCGCGGAGAGCGCGCACCATCACCCCGTCGGGGATGTACTGGAACGCGTCGCGGAGCGGGGGCTCGAGATCGAGGAGCTGCGCGGTGAGGAAGACCTGGCGTCGATCGAGGTTGGCGGCGACGAGCTCGCGCACCGTGATGAACTTCCCGGCCGGGGACGGCAGGACGAGATCGGGGTACCGGCGACGAAGCTGCTCGACGCGCCACTCGAGGTGCATCTGCCCCGGCGAGAACACGAGCGTGCGGCCGCAGCGCTTCTCGACGCCGCACACGTAGAGCGCGGCGCCGTTCAGCGCGTCCCCCGAGACGAGCACCAGGGACCCGTCGGGCACGTCGCGCAGGAGATCGTGCGCGAGCTGCTCGCCGCGGCGCGTGCTGCGCAGATCGCAGGCGTCGGCGTGCCGCGCGAGCGGGAGGACGAACGCGAGCCCGAGCACCACGCGGAGGAATCCCGCCGGAAGATGGTCCTTCGCGAGACGATGCAGGCCGTCGAGCCCCGCGCCGACCAGGAGGCCGATGGGAACGCACGACATCGTCGAGAAGCGCTCGGCGAAGGCGCGGCCGTGCTCGCTGTCGACCTCGAGCTGGTTCTTCATCGCGAAGAGCGGGCCGCTCACGAGCACCGCGAGCACGAGGGCCACCGCGACCGGCCGCACGTCCTCCTCGACGACCTCCGCGTCTTCGCCCTCGCTCTCGGCGCCCTCCGTCTCGAGTCTCGTCCGGCGGAAGAGCGCGACGACGCCGACGAGCGCCACGAGGAGCATCGCGCCGCCGAACGCGAGGAAGACGCCGTCGGTCCACGCGCCGGCTTGCCCCCACAGGTCGAAGTCCTTCTTGCCGATGTGCGGCTCGAGCAGCCCGCCGTAGTCCTTCCGCGTGACGACATCGAGAAAGCCGTCGAAGCTCTTGATGTCCCCCCAGGAGGAGAGCGGATCGCGACGCGCGGCGACGAAGAGCAGCAGGTAGAAACCGAGCACGGGCGTCGCGAAGATCGCACACAGAGGCACGAGG
>JBKJQC010001249.1:0-4820 GCA_046593995.1 Polyangiales bacterium | reverse complement strand
GGGAGCGCGTCGGACGGGACCCCTCCCTTCGGGAGGGGCCGGGGGAGGGTAAATCCCAGCGTCCGGACCGTGCGCCGCCTCGTACGGAACGCTGCGATCACTTCTGCAACAGCCTCTCGCTAGGGCTCTCGACTCTCGACTCTGGACTCTCGACCTCTCGCTCTCGGTCTCGTGACGACTGACGACTGAAGACTGAAGACTGAAGACTGATGACCGACGCCGGGGCCGAGACTACGCAGGCCGAGACTACGCAGGCCGAGACTACGCGGCGGCCCACTGCGCCTTGAGCTCGGAGCTGCGGATCGGGCGATAGCTGCGGGGTGCCTCGAGCTCCAGGCGACGGCGGACCTCTGCGACGGGCAGCGCGATCATCGACTCCCAGTCTTGCTCCGGGAGCCAGGCGGCCTTTGCGCCGCGGCGGTAGCCGTCGAGGATCACTGCGCGTGCTTCGCCGGCGTCGGGGCCGCTGCGCGTCTTGAGGAGACCGATGCCGACGATGAGCGCGATCGCCGGGTTGCGCGTTTGGGCGAGGGTGAAGGCGAGGAGCGCCGTCTCTCCGAGCACGTCGCCGTGGTATCCGGTCGCTGCGTGCCACAGGTCGTGCGTGTCGCGCATGCGTGCGCTGATCCAGTCGAGCGGGGCAGGGAGCTCCCCTTCGCGCGTGCTCCCCATGGCGCCCGCCTCGCGGATCCCTTGCGGCGAGATGTTCTCTCGCTCGACGAAGTCGAGGTATGCGCGACCGAGCGTCCCTTCGGGGAGGCGCGCGAGCGCTGCGCGATCGGCGAGCACGTCGACGATGTCCGGTCGGCGCGCGAGGATCTGCCGGCCCGTCTCGCTGCGCGCCGTGCGGTCGGCGATGCGCTGCAGGGTGTCGAGCGAGAGCGACTCGATGATCGTGAACACTTGCGGCAGATCGTCCGGATCGTTCGCCAGGATGCGTGCGGCGCGGAGCGCGCGGGCGGGAGCGAACTGGAGATGCGACAGCGACAGTCGGTGGGTCGACAGCATGGGGGAGCCCTCCTCGGAGTCGAAGATGAGCTTGGGTCTTACGAACAATGTTGTCAATAGTGAGCTGACAAACTTGTCGGCAACACGTCCCGCGGGCGATGCTCCCGGGCGTGCCGACCTCGAGAACGAAGCCCCGGCGACGGCGCGACGCGGCTTCGGCTCGATCCGAGCTCCTCGACGCAGCCGAGAAGCGCCTGGTCATCGCGGGGCCGAGCGGGATCCGTCTGCAGGAGGTCGCGGCCGACGCCGGCGTCTCCCATCCGACGGTCCTCCACCACTTCGGGAGCCGCGAGGCGCTCGTGCAGGCCGTCGTCGTGCGCGCGCTCCAGACGATCAACGCGCGGCTGGTGGAGGCGATCCAGACGTCGGGCGGCGACGAGTCCGAGCTCGCGGCGATGCTCGACGGAGTGTTCGAGGCGTTCGCCGGGACCGGACACGCGCGCGTGTTGATGTGGCTCGCGCTCGAGGGACGTCACGTCGACGGCGGCGAGGTCGGGCTCT
Source organism: Polyangiales bacterium (assembly GCA_046593995.1). Taxonomy (GTDB): domain Bacteria; phylum Myxococcota_A; class Polyangia; order Polyangiales; family JADJMO01; genus JALHOE01. Next base: position 3,311 of record JBKJQC010001249.1, on the reverse strand, counting down.
CGATCGTCGTCGACGCGACGCATGCGCTGCGGAAGTCGAAGGCACGCGAGGCGAAGCGCAAGCCGCCGCCGCGCGAGGACACCGCGCACCTCGTCGTGCTCGCGGCCCTCACGCTCGTCGGCCTCCCGGTGCTCGGGGCGAACCTCCTCACGAACGCCGAAGCCGGCCCGCCCCCTGCAGACATGGCCGCGTCGATGAAGCGCTTCCGCGCCTTCCTCGCGAAGGTGCTGGTCCAGCAGTTTCGCGACGCGTGAACATCGGCTGAGCCGCCGCTGAACTGGCATCGCGTCTGCACGCGACTCCATGCATGGCGAAGAGCATGGCGAAGAAGTCGTCACGCCGCTACGTGCGCTCGCTCTTCCTGCGCGGCCTCGGGCTCGTGTATTTCGCAGCGTTTCGCTCGCTCCGCGCGCAGGTCCTCGGGCTCTACGGCAAGGAAGGGATCACGCCCGTCGCGCCGACGCTCGAGGCGCTACGGAGCGCCGTTCCGGAGGACGAACGACTGCGGCGCCTCTACAGCAAGATGCCGACGCTCCTCTGGCGCGACGCGAGTGACGAGAGTCTCGCGTGCCTGTGTCGGAACGGCGAGAAGCTCGGCCTGATGCTCTTCTTCGGTGTGGCGCCGCCGATCACTGCCGCCGCGGCGTGGGTGCACTGGCTCTCGCTCGTCACGGTGGGCGGAGAGTTCCTCGGCTACCAATGGGACGCGCTGCTCCTCGAGGCCGGGCTCGCTGCGGCGCTGGTCGCGCCTCTCGACGACCGTCGCGAGCCGCCGGCGCTCGAGGTCGCGTACCTGCGCTTCCTCGCGTTCCGTCTCCATCTCATGTCGGGGCTCGTGAAGCATGCCTCGCCCGATCACGCCTGGCGCGATCGCTCGGCGATGATCCACTACTACGAGACCGCGCCGCTCCCGACCGTTCCCGGCTGGTTCGCGCATCATCTCCCGGCGCGATTCCAGCGCTTCAGCACGACGGCCACGCTGGCCATCGAGATCGGCGCGCCGCTCCTCTTCTTCGGACCGCGGCCGCTGCGCGTCGTCGGCTTCGCGGCGACCACCGCGCTCCAGACGCTCATCGCGCTCACGGGCAACTACAACTTCTTCAACGCGCTCGCGGTGGTGGTCACGGTCCCGGTGCTCGACGATCGCGCGCTCGGCGTGCGCACGCGTCCGAAGCGTCGCGCGTCGCTCCTGCGTCGCGTGCTGGACGTCTTTGCGCTCGCCCCGCTCGCTCTGGTGGCGGTCGAGCAGCTCCTCTCGTTGGTCTCGAACGCGGGGCTGCCCCGCAAGGTGCGCCGCGTCGTCGACCGCGCCGAGGCGGAGCTCGCGCGCCTCGCGCGCATGGATCGCGTCGCGACGGCCATCGCACCGCTACGCTCGGTGAACCCCTACGGCCCCTTCAGCTTGATGACGCGCGACCGTCCGGAGATCGCGATCGAGGGGTCCGACGACGCGGTGACGTGGCGCGAGTACGAGCTCCCGTACAAGGTCACGGATCCGAAGCGCGCGCCGCGGTGGGCCGCGCCGCACCAGCCGCGCGTCGACTGGCAGATGTGGTTCGCGGCGCTGCGCGGTCGACCGCCGTCGTGGTTCACGCGGATGATGATCAAGCTGTTGCAGGGGTCGAAGGAGGTCGAGGCGCTGTTCGCCCGCGTACCCTTCGACCACCCGCCGAAGTACGTGCGCGCGACGCTCCATCGCTATCGCATGGCGTCGCTCGCGGAGTGGAAGCGGAGCGGCGCGTGGTGGACGCGGGAGCGCCTCGGCGGGTACTTCCCGCCGGTGACACTGTCGAACGCGTGACGAGCCCGCGAGCTCGGTCTCGCGTGCAGTCAGCTCAGTGCAACGAGCTGCGAGACACGCGGTCGCCCGAGCGATCGAGCGCCGCGTCGGCGAGCGCCAGGGCCGTGCGCTGCTCGGATTCGGCCGCGGCGGTCAGGCCCGACTCCGAATCGGGCGGAGAGCCGTCGAGCTCGTAGTGGCCGCCGTCGCTGTCGCGCGAGAGCGACGAGAGCGAGTCGCGTTGCTCGGCCTTCGCGGCACGGTAGGACTCGACGAGCTGGAGGAAGCGGCGATCGAGCACCAGCATGGAGAGCCGACCGGAGACCGACGGCATGAGCGCGAAGGCCTGTCCTGCGGCGACGGTGCACATCGGGCAGCGTTTGGGGGGCGTTGCGAGATTCGGCCCGCCTACTACGAAGTGACACTTCGTGCACGCCCAAGCGATGGCCTTCCGTCCCACGTCGTTCGGAGGCTCGTCCACGCCGGTCGGCGTTCGCAACCCCATGACGACGTCGCAGGGGATCCAGGTGGTGCGGGCGGACGGATCGGCGTGGGCCATGGAGGCCTCCTTCGTGGGGGCTACCTACAAGTTCCAGGCCGCATCGACGTCGAGCGGCATCCGAACGGCGGATCGAGCATCGAACCGAGCGCGGGCCGGCATCGTGCCGGCCGCGGATGTGCGAGGATCGGCACCATGAACGTCCCTTGTCCGGCCTGCGGCTGCGCCTGCTTCGCGCCAGGAGCATCGTCCGCGGTCCGGCGTGTCCGCTGTACGAACTGCGGAAAGATGATCACGCTGCAGGCGCGAGAGGGGCAGGCGGTCGTCGCCAGCATCGCGCCGGTCGTCATGACCTTCTCCCGCACGGAGCAGCCCGCGGGGGTCACCCGCACCCTCACGTTGCTCGAGGACGGCACGACCGAGCTCCGCGAAGGGGACAGCGCCGACGCCCTCGTCGTCGGCCACGCCGCGCTCGCGACCGTGTCCGCGTGGCGCTCGCTCTCGTCGTCGCCGGCCCTCGACGTCTTCGAGAAGGCGATCATCCCGGCGGACGACTCGCCGCGCGCGGGATGTAGCTACGCGCTCGAGATCGCCGAGGAGCGGTACGAGTGGGTCGGGAAGCTCGAGAACCCGCGCGCCGACCGCGTGTGGTCCATGCTGCGCGGGCTCTGGAGCACCGTGGCGGGGACCCCCCCGTGACCGAGCGCGGCGCGTGGCCCCTGAACACCGTTCGACCCGAGCGGGCGGACACCGACGAGAGCCTGAAGGACGAACGCGAGAAGACCGACGCCGAGCTCGCGCGCCGGCAATCCACCGTGCATCTGGCTGCGGACGCGGTCCTCGAGAAGGCGCGATCGCGCGCGAGCGAGCGCTTGGAGGTGGCGCGCGAGCGTGGAGACGCCGCGCTCGAAGAGGCGAACGTGCCCCCTTCCGTCAAGGAGACGGTGGCGGAGGAGCGCGCGGGCGAGGACGACGTGCTCGCGGTCGAGGGGCTCGCGGCCGCGCAGAAGCTCGAGGTCGAGCGCGCCGCAC
>JBKJQC010001181.1:0-9788 GCA_046593995.1 Polyangiales bacterium | reverse complement strand
GAACCCATCGACGAGCGAGTCGACCGGCAGATCGAGCGCCGGCGCTCCGACCCCGATGAAGACCGTCGGGAACAGATCGCGGAGCGTGTTCCGCAGCTCGGTGCGACTGAGACGGCGAAGGGGCGAAGCACCGCCGGTCTCGTGCTGCGGATCGCAGACGAGCGGCTCGTCGTGCGAGCCGGTGCTGGTTCCGGGCGCCGAGGGCGTCGGCGCCGAGGACTCGTCGCGCTCCGGGTGCGCACCTTCGATGGCCCCCACGCAACCGCCCGCGAACGCGAGGACCACGATCCCGATGCCGATGCGACGCGCCATCCCTGCCTCCACACCTGAAGAGCGCGCGAGGAGGAGCGATCGGCTCTTCTTTTTTCGAGTCCCCGTCGATCGCTCGTGTCACGTGCGCGAGACACGCAGATCGCGTCCACACGGGGCGGGAGGCCGGGGTGTTGCCCTGACCGCCGCGACGACGAGGCAAACGTTTGCAACGTTCGGCTCGATGTGGCGGCGGGGACAGCCCGCGGGTGGGTCACACGCTTGCCGCATCCTGCGCAAGTTTGCGAAGGTTCCGGAGGTTCGGCAGGACCTCGCCGGCGAAACGAGGGGTCACCACCACGGAACAGGGCGCGACCTCTATGCCGCTTGCATGCATTCGTGTCACGAAGTATCACGACGTGTCACGACGTCACGGAGGAACCCATGGAAATGCTCGGCCGCCCGCGTGTCACGAAGCTCGCGCCCATCGGCGGCGGGGACTCGACGCTCCTCGCTTGGTCCGAGATGGGGGAGGGGCCGCCGCTCGTGCTGTTCCACGGGCTGTGCGACTCGCATCGCACGTGGCGACGCGTCGCGCCCCGGCTCGCGAAGCACTTCCGCGTGTACATGCCGGATCTCCCCGGCCACGGGCTGTCCGGTCGACCCGACGCGCCGTACACGCTCGAGTGGTACGCGCGCACGATGGCGGCGTGGCTCGACGAGGTCGGGCTCGAGCGCGCGCACGTGCTCGGGCACTCGTTCGGAGGTGGGGTCGCGCAGTGGATGTTGCTCGAGCATCGCGCGCGGTTCGATCGTCTCGTGCTCGTCGCGCCGGGCGGGCTCGGGCCGGAGGTCGGTCCCGCGCTGCGGCTCGCGACGTTCCCCATCCTCGGACCGCTCCTCGCTCCGAGCGTGATCCGCCTCGCGACGCCGCTCGCACTTCGCTACTCCGACGATTTCGCGCGTCCGGATGCCGAGGAGATCGAGCGCATCGCGTGGATGAACTCGGCGCCGGGTACCGGGATGGCGTTCCGGCGCACGGTGTCGGGCTGCATCGATCTGTTCGGTCAGTACATGCAGACGTGGCAGCGGATCCACGAGGTCGATCCGCTCCCGCCGATCGCGCTGATGTGGGGCGAGCGCGATCGGATCATCCCGATCCATCACGGCGATCACGCGACGAAGGTGATCGAAGGCGCGACGCTCGAGCGGTATGCGTGCGGGCACTTCCCACACCTAGAGTGCAGCGATCGATTCGCGGACGACGTCGCGCGCTTCCTCGACGATCGCGTCCCCGCCACGCGGACGCGGATGCGGTGGCTGCCGGTTCCGCGGAGGCCGGTGTCTCGCGTGCGCCGTTTCTTCCTGCGGCTCGGGAGCGCGCTCCGGACGGCGCTTCGCAGCGCTTCAGCGGCGGCAGCCTGAATCAGGCGCCGAGCGGCCAGGGGAACGACGACGCGTGCTTCGCGATGGCGCGGAGCGCGCTGCGTACCTGCGGCACGGTCCAGCGCTGCCGTGGATCGCGACGGAGCGTGTGCTCGAGGAGCTCGACCAGGGGGCGGACGTTGCTCAGTCGGTCGAGCGCTGGCGGGTGGCCGTCGTGGACGAGGTGCTGGCTCACGATCGCCACCTCGTTCGGGCCGCCGAAGAGCAGCTGCCCGGTGAGGACCTCGAAGGCGAGCGCGCCGAACGCGTACACGTCCGCGGGTGGCGGGGTCGGCTCGCCCGACCAGTTCGGCGGGAAGACGCCCCAGACCTCCGGCGCACCGTAGGGCGCGGTGGCACAGCCCGGTCGCACGACACGACCGGCGAGACCGAAGTCCACGAGGGTCGGCATCTGACCGTGGCGCAGGATGACGTTCGATGGCTTCACGTCGAGGTGGCCGAGACCGTGCTTGTGCATCGTCTCGAGACCGGCGAGCACGCCGTCGAGGATCTCGAAGCCGCGCTGCGCCGTCGCGCCGTGCGCCTCCTGGGTGTCGATGAAGCGCTCGAGTGTCGGACCTTCGATCAGCTCCATCACGAGGATCGGCTTGGGACGTGCGGCGAGATCGAAGGTGACGAAGCGTGCGAGGTTGGGGTCGGCGGGGAGGCCGAGGAGCGCGGTCGCCTCGGCACGGAAGAAATCGAGGAACTGCTGCTCGGAGAGCGAGCGCGCGGCAGCGCCGTCGTAGTCCGGCACCTTGAGCGCGAAGAGCTCCGGCGCCGGATCGCGGCGCTCCTCGATGCGGGTCGCGACGAACACCGAGGCTGCGCCGCCTGCGCCGAGCGGCTTCACCACGTAGAAGCCCCCGATGGTCCGTCGCGCCCCAAGCCAGGGGGGGAGCTCTTCCTGAACGCTGCGGATCGCGGACGTCGCGGCGCGTGTCTCGCCCTTCCACGGAAGCTCCGCGAGGCCCTCGATCACCTCTGCGACGATGCGGAACAGCGGCGGCGGGAAGAGCGTTCGGACGTCGACGAGCACCTCGTGTGCGGCCGCGCGGGCGGCGCGATCGTCGCGGTCACCGATCCGGAGCATCGTGCCGGCGAGCTGGGCCGACTGCAGCTGCGCGACGCTCGATGCCGGTGCGTCATCTTCGATCTCGCCGAGGACCCGGAGCTGCGCGCCCGCTTGGCTCTGCGCGTAGGCATATCCCGAGGACGCGAGCGCCTCGAACGCTGCGCTCGACTTGTCGGCGTCGGTGCGCTGGGTGAGCGCGGCGATCGTGCGGAGCGCGCGCGAGAGGCGCACGAGCGCGGCGCGCAGGCCCTCCGCGCGACCGGAGCCGTCGTCGCCGAGCGTCGCGGCGAAGTCGAGGATCGACTCGATGCGTGAGCCGAGCGGGGTGACGACCTCTTCGGCCGTACGCGCGGCGCCGACGTCGCTGTCGCGCGAAGAGGGCGGCACGTCATCGGACGCGCGGGCGAGCAGGACGGGCTCTTGCTCCGACGCGGTGCGCACGAAGCGCGCGTAGCCCTGCAGGATCCCTTCGACGTCGACATCCATGCTCGCTTCGGCGAGGGTCTCGTAGTCCGAAGGCTCCTCGAGCCGCGCGGTCGCCACCAAGAGGACGTCGACCGGATCGCACGTGCCCTCGCGAACGAGACCGTCGAGGGCGCGCGCGAGGGTCGCGCAGAGCGTGCGGTGCAGCGAGGAGCGACCGTCGTCGGAGAGGCGTGAGAAGAGGACCCGTGCGGACTCGACGCGACGTGCGTGCACGGCGTCGACTGTGCCGTCTTCGTCGTCGTGGGCACCCTCGGCGTCGAGGAGGTGGAGCAGCGTCCGCAGCCGGCGACCGCTCATCGCACGTCCGCCGTCCGTGCGAGCCGGGGTGCGTCGCTCGTGGGCGAGGAGCCAGGTGCCGAGACGGTCGTGCAGCTCGTCGAGCTCGGTGTGCGCGTCGTCGCCGCCGAGTGCGAGCAGATCCCCGAGGGTCGACTCTTCGAGCAGCCCGAGATCGAGATCGCGCAGCAAAAGGACAGCGGTGCGGAGACCGAGGCCCTGCTCGGCCGAGCTCCCTGCGGCGAGCCCTTCGAGCGACGAGAGGATCTCCTCCGCGACTTCGAGCGCGCGCCGCGCGATGGCGTGGGACTCCCGCGCGCCGTGCGTCACGAAGGCGCTGCTCGCCTCGCCGATCACGTCGCGGAGGGAGGTCTCACCCTCGGCCGTGTGGAGCTCGCTCGCGAGGGCACCTGCGAGCACGCGCTCGGCGTCGTCACGCGCCGCCTCGATGCGGTCGGCGAGGACAGCGCTCGCCGTCGCCACGGCCCGCTTGCCGGCGTCGCCGCTGAGCTCACGTGCGATCGCGACCACCCCGTTCGCAGCTCCCATCGCGTCGACGTCGACGATGGCGTCGAGCAGCGCCTCCGCCGCCTCCGGTTCGGCATCGAGCGCGCGCGCGAGCCCCCACACCATCGTGCCTGCGAGGCCGCGATCGTTCTCGATCAGCGGACTCTTCAGGACGTCGACGGCGCGCGCGAGGGCCCGCCGCGGGCTGGTCGCGACGGCGGCGGCGAGCGACACCGCGCCGCGTCGCCACTCGGTCGGCGTGTGGCGCGGGAGTAGGGCCTCGGTCACCGCTTTCCAGTGCACGGAGGACGTGCCTGCGAGGAGACCACGCGCGATGGCCGCGTGGCGCCACACCAGCGGCTCGCGATCGCGGAGCAGACGCTCGAACGCAGTGCCGACGAGCTCCGTCGAGAACACCCGCACTGCGTAGTCGTCCCCTTCGCGCGCGCGCCGCGCGGCCACCACGGCTGCGCGCTCGAGGATGCGCGCCGCGAGCCGACGCGAAGGGAGGGAGCCGGTCGAGCGCGCGACGATCCATTCCCGGGCGAGCTCGCGACGCGAGACGAGCGCGAACGCGAGCGGCCCCGCGTCGACCTTGTTCCCGGGGAGCGCGAAGAGGAGCGACGTGCGCATGCGAATCGCGGCCCCGGAGAGCCCTTTTCGCGAGCCTCGCGCCATGCGCGCGGCGATCGTGGCGAACGTCTCGGCGGTGCCCTCGTGGAGCCGCGCGAGAATGCGGCGTCCGAGCTCGCGCTTCTCGAGGCCGGGAGGGAGCGCGTTGCCGATCTCGTAGAGCGCGATCCCCGCCGCCGCCGGCGAGAGCCAGTCGACGTCGTCGAAGAGACCCGCATCGAGCGCCGCGCGCGCGACCGACGCGAGCGTCGCCGGCGGCACGCCGTCGAGCGGCGACGGCCCCCACGCGGCCGCTGCACGCGCGAGGTTGGTCAGACCCTGGCGAAAGCTCGCGCGTCGCTCCGCGGGATCGCGGATCGTTGGTAGGAGGAGTAGCCCATCGAGCTCGTTGCCGCGTGCGCGCACCGTGACGTCGAGCCTACGCGCAGGACCCCATGGAAATCACGAAACCCCCAGACGACGTCGTGCTTCGAGGCACCACGGGTCCCCCGCCTCGACGTCTCGACAGGGAGTTGGCCGTACGTCGTAGACCGTGCATGTGTTCGTCAATGGGCGTTCCGCTCCGCGGGGGGTGCCGTCCTTCGCGAGAGCAGCGCACGCACCGCGATGCATCCGCAGGGCGCGACGCACGAGCGTGCCGACGCGCACGTGCACGACGAGCGCGGCGAGCGCAGGCACCCGCGGCTCGTCGATCGCAGCCACGTGGACCCATCCGTCGTCGCCGTGGCAGCACGCGGCGCACGCACGGCAGTCGAGGTCCACGCGTGGACTATACTGCGACGTCGATGACCCGTCGCGACGTGCCCGAGATCGCCGGCTCGATTCCGCTCGCGCTCCTCGCGATGGCCCAGACCTTGCGCATCTCGGTGACGACCGTGAGCGATGCCGTGCTCGGTCGGCTCACGCGCGATCGGTGCGATCGCAGACTGCGCGACTGGGCCTCGCGCCTCGTCCGCGAGGCTGACATGAACCTCCACGTCCACGGGGAGGAGCACGCCGTCGGCGATCGAGGTCGCGGCGAGCCGTTCGTCCTGATGTCGAACCACCAGTCGCACTACGACGTGCCGGTGCTGTTTCGCGTCTTCCCCGGCACGCTCCGCATGGTCGCGAAGTCGGAGCTCTATCGCATTCCGATCTTCGGCCCCGGCCTGCGCGCCGCCGAGTTCGTCGAGGTCGATCGCTCCGACAAGGAGAAGGCGCGACAGAGCATCGCGGTCGCGAAGCAGCGCATCGAGAGCGGCATCCACGTGTGGATCGCGCCCGAGGGTACGCGGAGCGAGACCGGCGCGCTCGGGCCGTTCAAGAAGGGGGGCTTCATCCTCGCGCTCGACACGAAGACGCGCATCCTCCCGATCACGATCGAAGGGACGAGGCACGTCCTCCGCCCGCACACCGGTCGCGTGCGCCGCGGCCATCGCGTCGACGTGACGTTCCACCCGCCGATCGACCCCGTGCCGTACGGCTTCGAGCGCCGCGACGAGCTTGTCTCCCGGGTCCGAGCGACGATCGCGTCCGCGCTCCCGGAGTCGCTGCGCGGCTGAGCATCGCAGGTTGCACGGGTGACCCGACGTCGGGTACTCACTTCCGGACGCTTCGCCTGGAGCGAGCAGTGAGTCACATCCCGGCGTCGTCGCACTTCGACGCGCGCGGCGGCGGCGGATCGGCGAGCTTCGTCACCGGCTTGATCGGCGTGACCTCGAACCCGACACCGACCGAGATGCCGTCGCAGACCTTCGTCACGTCCTGCATCTTGGGAGCGCCGAGCGACACGTCGGGCGACCGCAGCCCGGTCTTGAGCACGTTGTCGTAGATCGCGGTGCCCGGACAGAACCCTGCGGCAGCCGCGACCGGGCGCAGGATCGAGTCGATGTCGCTCCCGGGTACCGCCCCGGCGACCACCCCGTTGTGACCGGTGGTGTGCGTCGGCTCGAGCTCGAGCGTGAAGACCGACCCCTGGAGGTTGAGCGTGGTGAAGACGTCGCGAGTGAGCGGGAGGCTGAGCTTCACCGCACCCGGATCGCCCGAGATCCAGACGTGATTCGCGATGTACCCGCCGGCGAAGATCGTGTTCGCCTTGTTCAGGTCGCCGCCTACGACGGAGTCCGAGAGGATGGTGCGTTCGTCGGTGCCATCCCACTTCAGGGGCGCCGCGGTCATGGCGATGCGTTCGTCGGTCGCGCGGTAGAGCAGCGCCGGGGCGTAGGGATCGTCCTTCTCCGCGTCGACGTCGTCGATGCGGAAGATCCACGTGCTCGTCCCCGCGCGCACGGTCTCGTTGAGGATCTTCTCGGCGTCGGGCATCGCGCCGCGGACCATCGCGCCGATGTGGCGGCCGAAGTTGTTGTCGCGGCAGCCGATCCCATCGAGGAGGGAGTCCCGATCGGCGGTGGGCGGGCGGAGGCAGGTGCCGATGTTCTCGGTCGACTCGCGCGCGAAGGTGCAGGTGTGGTCGATGTCGTAACCGCGCTGCTGCCAGGCTTGCTCGTCCGAGCCGTCACCGGGGTCGACCGTCCCGAGGTAATAGACGCGCACGGCGAGCCACAACGTCTTCCCCTTGCCCGACGGGGTGGGGGCCCCCGCCGGGCGGACGGGCACACGGATCGGCTGCGGCCCCGAGTCGACGACCTCGGGGACGAACGTGTCCTCGGCGACGGCCGTGTCCTCGATCGACGCGTCGGGAACGGCGGTCGGGCGCGCGTGATAGTCGTCGTAGGAAAGGACCTGCGCGCACGATGCGACCGCGCACAGCGAGAGGAAGCCGAGCGACGCGAGCGGCGCGACCAGGGAGACGCGCGCGGGCGACGTCGACACGGCGCTCAGTGTAGCGCGCCGACTGGCACCGGCGCGAACTCGCTACGTTCCGTCCGGCCGAGGCACCATCGCTTCACGATTTCTCGCCGGGAGGATCGTCGCCGCCCTCTTCGGGCATGAGACCGAAGCGCTCGGCGGCGATGCCGGCGCTCTTCTCCCACTTCGTCACGAGCGTCGCGAGCTCGTTCGGCTCGATCCCCTGCGAGGGGAGGAACGTCTCGAACGCCAGCATCAACCTGTCCTCGATGCAGTACGCACGCGTGCCACCGGAGCGGTCCTCGAGGTTGAATTTCTCGAGGCGCGATGCGAGCGCCGCCGTTCCGCACTCGGAGTTCTTGAACCAGAAGCGGAGCGCGAGGACCGGACGTTCCGTCTTCCGCTTCACCTCGACGGAGATGCCGCCGCTCTTCCCCTGACAGCGGGCCGAGAAGCTGTGCTCGTCGTCGTCCTGGTTGCACTTGTATCCGGCACCGTCGAGCGCGGACGCGATCTGCCCGAACACCTTCGACCCGTCGTTCTTGACGGTGTGCGCCGAGAGAATGGTCGATGGCGCGCAGCTCGCGAGACCGAGCGCTACGATGATCGAGGCGTGCGCGCGCATCAGATCTTCCCTCCGCCTTCGTCGGGATCGCCCTTTTTCTTCGGCTTCTTCGGCGCGCTCGGGGAATCATGCTCATCGGGCGTGGCCGGCGCGCCTTCGCTCCCGGCGGGCGCGAGCAAGCCCTCGTGCGTCGCAGTGCTGAACGCGACCTCCATCCAGCGCCGCACGACGTCCTGCAGATCCTTCTTGTCGAGACCGGAGCGGAAGAGGTGCGAGCGGTGCGCGATGATCAGCGTCTTCGCGTCGACGCAGGCGGCGACCACCATGAAGTAGTCCGCGTTGAACTTCGCGAGCTTCTCGTGATAGCCCGCCGCCGAGCACGCGGGCTGGTGGAACGGCAGCATCAGCGTCAGCTGCGTTCCGGTCGGCGCGAGCGTGACGCCGATGACCAGGTCCACGCCCTCGACGTTGCAGTGGACGAACTTCTCCTTGGTCGTCTCGCACGCGACGCCGCCCTCGCCGAGGGCCGCGACGATCTTGTTCGCGGAGTCGAGTGCGGTGCCGCCGTTCGGGCTCACCACCGCAGCCGGCCGACAACCTACGGCGAGCACCACCGCGAAGGGGAGCGCGGCGAGGAACGTTCGCAGCATCGTCAGCGGGTCGTAGCGGAGCGGGGAATGCACGGCAAACCGGAGGTCGTCATCGGCGGTGCGCGCGCCGACGACGCGCGCCGCTCGCGAGCGCGAGGAGCACGAGCGCGAGGAGGGGGCTCGACGACGCTCGGCGCGTACTGCTGCAGCCGCCCGCGTCTTCGCTCGGAGGAACCGCGGAGGCCGGCGGCACGCACTTCCCTTCGAGGCAAACCGTCCCGTTGATGCAGTCGTCGCTCGAGCCGCAGCTGTCGAGACACGTCCCGTCCTTGCACAGGAGGGGAGCACACGCAGACTCCTTCCCATCGATGTCCAGGACGGCGGTGCGATCCTCCGAGCAGCGACCGAAGGGCTTCACACACTTCGAGGCCGCGCAGACGAACCCGGCCGCGCAATGATCGCTCGTCGTGCATGCCGTCGCGCACGTATCGCCGGTCGCACTGCAGACGAACGGTGCACACGGAGTCTTCGTCGCCGCCGCGCACCCGCCTTTCCCGTCGCACGTCCCGCCGCTCGCGAGGACGCCGCTGGTGCACGTCGCCGCACGACACGCCGTCTCCGCGCCGGGCAACGCGGAGCAGCGCACGCCGTCGCTCCCGTCGCACGTGGCAGACTCGCAAGGATTGTCCGCGTTCGAGGGGCAGGCGACGCGCGTGCCGCCGTGGGGGGCGCCCTTCACCGGGACGCACTTGCCGATGCTCCCCGCGACGTCGCACGCCTGACATTGCCCGCCGCAGGGGCTCTCGCAGCAGACGCCGTCGACGCACGCGCCGGAGCCGCACTCGCCGTCGCTCCCGCACGTCTGTGCCTCGATCTTCGCGCACTCGCCGCGGCGGGCCGCGAGACCGCACGAGCTGCCCGGTCCACACGTCGCGACGCCGCAGCACGCACCGTCGGTGCAGAACAGCCCGCCGTTGCACGGCGCCGACGCGCTGCACGGTTGACCGAGGCCGGGCGCCGGGACGCACGACGCCGCGCTGCAGACGAATCCGGCGGTGCAGTCGGCGCCGACCGCGCAGGTGGCCTTGCAGGTGCTCGCGCCGCACGCATACGCCCCGCACGCCTTCGGTATGTCGCCGCATCGCCCGACGCCATCACACGTCCGCTTGTGGGTCTCGACGCCGGCGCTGCAGGT